>JAJAYN010000339.1 GCA_026786225.1 Burkholderiales bacterium
CCGCGAATTCATTCGCAACACTGCCGCTTCCGTTGCCGCTTCCGCAGCGGGCATTCATCTGCCGGCATCCGCGGCAAACATTGCCACCGAGGCGTCGGCTACCGAGCTCAAATGGAGCAAGGCAGCGTGTCGCTTCTGCGGTACCGGCTGCGGTGTAACGGTCGCGGTCAAGAACAATCGGGTCGTGTCCACGCACGGCGATCCGGCGTCCGAAGTCAATCGGGGGCTCAATTGTGTGAAGGGCTATTTCCTCTCGAAGATCATGTACGGCAGCGATCGACTCACACAGCCGTTGCTGCGGATGACAAACGGCAAGTACGACAAGAACGGCACCTTTACGCCGATTACTTGGGACAAGGCGTTCGACATCATGGCCGAGAAGTGGAAGGCTGCGCTCAAGAAGAAAGGCCCGACCTCGGTTGGCATGTTCGGCTCCGGTCAATGGACCATCTGGGAGGGCTACGCCGCCAACAAGCTCTTCAAAGCCGGATTCCGTTCCAACAACATCGACCCCAACGCACGCCACTGCATGGCCTCGGCAGTGGGCGGCTTCATGCGTACCTTTGGCATGGACGAGCCGATGGGTTGCTATGACGATATCGAAGCCGCTGACGCATTCGTGTTGTGGGGCTCCAACATGGCGGAGATGCATCCGATCCTGTGGACGCGCGTGACCGACCGCAAACTCTCCACGCCATCGGTAAAGGTCGCCGTGCTGTCGGTGTTCGAACACCGCAGCTTCGACCTCGCCGATATCCCGGTGATCTTCAAGCCGCAGACCGATCTGGCGATGCTGAATTACATCGCCAACTACATCATCCAGACCGGCAAGGTGAACAAAGAGTTTGTCGCCAAGCACTGTACGTTCAAGCGCGGCACCGAAGATATCGGCTACGGGCTGCGTCCCGAGCACCCGCTGGAAAAGAAGGCGAAGAACGCCGCCAAGGCCAACGACATGACGCCGATGACCTTCGAAGAATTCCGCGACTATGTAAAGCCCTATACGGCCGAAATGGTATCGAAGTTGTCGGGGGTTCCGGTCGATAAACTCAAGGCGCTGGCCGAGTTGTACGCTGACCCGAAGATCAAGGTCGTCTCGTTCTGGACCATGGGCTTCAACCAGCATACCCGCGGCGTCTGGGCGAATAACCTCGTCTACAACATCCATTTGCTCGTCGGAAAAATTTCCACGCCGGGCAACTCGCCGTTCTCATTAACCGGTCAACCGTCGGCGTGCGGCACGGCGCGGGAAGTGGGCACGTTTTCACACCGCCTGCCTGCCGACATGGTGGTGACCAACCCCAAGCATCGCGCCAAAGCCGAGGAAATCTGGAAACTGCCGCCGGGCACCATCGTCGACAAGCCCGGTTACCACGCCGTAATGCAAAACCGCATGCTCAAAGACGGCAAGCTCAATTGCTACTGGGTGCAGGTGAACAACAACATGCAGGCCGCAGCCAACATGATGGGCGAGGGCCTGCCTGGGTATCGAAATCCGGAGAATTTCGTCGTCGTGTCCGACGCCTATCCGACCGTCACCACGCAGGCGGCTGACCTCATCCTGCCGACGGCCATGTGGGTCGAGAAAGAGGGCGCGTACGGCAACGCCGAGCGCCGTACCCAGTTCTGGCATCAGATGGTCACGGCACCCGGCGAAGCGCGATCGGACCTCTGGCAGTTGATGGAATTCTCCAAGCGCTTCAAGGTCGAGGAAGTTTGGCCTGAAGAACTGCTGGCGAAAATGCCGGCGTATCGCGGCAAAACACTTTTCCAGTTGCTGTTTGCCAATGGCGCCGTCAACAAGTTCCCGACCTCGCAGATCGAGGCAGGATACGACAACGACGAATCAAAAGCGTATGGCTTCTACGTGCAAAAAGGCTTGTTCGAGGAATATGCCGAATTCGGTCGCGGCCACGGACACGATCTCGCCCCATTCGATGAATATCACAAGGTCCCCGGTCTGCGCTGGCCAGTGGTCAACGGCAAGGAAACCAAGTGGCGTTACCGGGAAGGCACGGATCCCTACGCCAAAGTGGGCAGTGGATTTGATTTTTACGGCAATGCCGATCATCGCGCCAACATCATTGCGCTGCCCTACGAACCGGCACCGGAAGAGCCCGACGGCGAATATCCGTTCTGGCTTTCCACCGGACGCGTCCTTGAACACTGGCATTCAGGATCGATGACCGGTCGCGTGCCGGAACTCTACAAAGCCTTCCCGAATGCGGTGGTATTCATGCACCCGGACGACGCGAAAAAGCTCAATCTGCGAAGGGGATCGGAGGTAAAGGTGATCTCGCGCCGCGGTGAGATGCGTTCGCGCATCGAGACGCGCGGGCGCAACAAACCACCGCAGGGTCTGGTGTTCGTGCCCTGGTTCGATGCATCGCAGCTCATCAACAAGGTGACGCTCGATGCCACCGATCCGATTTCCAAACAAACGGACTTTAAGAAGTGCGCCGTGAAAATTGTCGCCGTTTGAGGAGTACAAGATGAAAAAAATACTCGCCATGCTGTTCTGCTGCTCGATGCTTTCCGCTATTGCGCAAGTCGGTGATGGTCACCCACGCGGCTTGCGCGGGTCCGCGCCGCTCGACAAGGAAGCCGCTGCGCCGCTGATGCCGAAAATGATCAACGACGATATTCGGCGTGGGCGCGCTTTCGCCATGCAGCCACCGGTAATTCCTCATCAGATCGAGAGTTATCAGGTGGATCGCAATTTCAACAAGTGCATGAGCTGCCACGGTCGCGATCGCGTGCCGGACAGTCAGGCGCCGATGGTCAGCGTCACCCACTTCATGGATCGGGACGGCAATTTCCGTTCCGAGATTTCGCCACGCCGCTATTTCTGCACGCAGTGCCATGTGCCGCAAATGGATGTCAAGGCACCGGTGGACAACACCTTCATCGACGCCGAGAAGACAGTCGCTGTGAAGAAGGGCGCTACTAAATGAGACCCGCTTCCGGGTGGTTGCGGCTGAAGGCGCTGGCACGAGCGTACTGGGCGACCGTGTCCAGGCCGAGCAAGTTTTATTCACTTGGCTTCCTGACGGTTGGGGGTTTCATCGCCGGCATCATTTTCTGGGGCGGTTTCAATACTGCGCTGGAAGTGACCAACACCGAGACGTTTTGCATCGGCTGCCACGAGATGCGCGAAAACGTGTTCGTTGAACTACAACCGACGATCCACTACACCAACCGTTCCGGCGTACGCGCAACCTGTCCGGACTGTCATGTCCCGCATAACTGGACGGACAAGATTGCCCGCAAAATGCAGGCGTCAAAAGAGGTGTGGGGGAAAATATTCGGGACCATCAGCACACGCGAGAAATTCCTCGACAAGCGCCTCGAACTCGCGCAGCACGAGTGGTCACGCCTGAAGGCCAACAATTCACTCGAATGCCGCAACTGCCACAATCTGAACTCCATGGATTTCACCCGGCAAAGCCGGCGCGCGATGGAAATGCACTCGACCGCGCTCGCCAAAGGCGAAAAAACCTGCATCGATTGCCACAAAGGTATTGCGCACCGGCTGCCGGACATCAAGTCGGCGGATGCGAAGGCGACTGTGTTGCCATAGTCCGGCAAGGGTTAGGAGCAAAAGATCGATGCCAGGGTGGCGCTGCGCTATTGCGTTCACAGACTAGCCATGGTTGCAGCGTGTCTACCGGTGCAGCGCATTGGAGAACTTCTGGAAACCCTGAATTCGTAGCCCTGCGGTATCGGGCGGGCAAAGCAGGCTGCGGCGCGTCAATCAGACCCTTCGCGCACCAGTGATTCGATACCTCGGCGCGAAGGTAGGTGGACGGAATTTCCACTCATGGGACCCAAGCATCTGCGCCACGTAATTTCGCAGCGACGAGGCACGCAACATCTGGTATCGCCATGCGCTACCCGCGTGCGATGTCCTTGTCTGCGTCCGGTGCTGCGGCTACATTGCGACACGGTTGTGACGGACCACACCGATCCCCGGTGCCGTCTGAATCACTTCCATTCATTGCCGACAGGATGACCCATGCGCATTGCACTGCATCTTTTTCTATACGCTTTCACATTGACGGCACAGCATGCGAAAGCAGCGACGGAGACGCGTGAACGCGAAGCGGCGCTCACCGAGGTGCAGGCGAAAGCGACAGACAAAATCGAAACACCCGCGCTGCGCCAGCGCATCCGTGGCACGCTGATCGCCACACGGCCGGTCGGTGGCATTGTCGCGACCGACATTGCCACGCTTGCAGAAACGCCCCTACGCGTCGCCAATACCGGGCTTGCCGCGGTAAATGGCCTGAGTGAAGATGATGATGCCGGCCGGGTCTTGTTCGTCACTTCCGGGCGCGCCTTGCATAGGGAGTACCTGGTGCAGCAGCTGGTTGGCGGAAATGAGCAGATCCTGTTCAGCCGTTCCGGCGACCCGCTCTGGGACCACGCGCTTTCGGGTATTGCGCTCGCCCCGAGCGGGGGCATGGCTGCCTTTGTCTCGCAGACGGCAGAGAAACTGGAGAAGCGTTTTCAACTGCTGACCGAGGGTCCACTGTGCCTGTGGGATTCCACGAGTGGATCGATTCGCGACACCGGTGTTAGTGCGCTGGGTGATCGGCCGTCGTGGTTCCCCGATGGCCGCCGCGTGGCGTATGCGACGACAACCGCAGACAGCGGTGCGAACGCGCCAGTGGTACGCATACTTGACACGAGCACCGGTGAAAGTTCTCTGCTGGCAGCAGGCCGCCTTCCGGTTGTATCCAGCGATGGACGCTCAGTGCTTGTGGCGCGTGGCCGCAATGTCGAACTTATCCTGGTTGACGTCACATCGGGAAACGAGCGCACGCTGCGCCGTACAGGCGGACTGGGTACGCCGATCGCCTTGGTAGACAGTCGTTATCTCATCTACAAAGGCAAGACCACGGCGGGTGGCCCAAGTGGAATCACCGAGCACAACAGCCCGCTGGTCGGGCCGAAGGCGATGATGGCCATCAAACTCATGGACATCCAGACGGCACAGTTCACCACGCTGATTCCGCTCATCGACCCACGCTACGCGATAACGGCGCGGGCCTATGCAATGGAGTGAGCGGCGCATTGCTCACCTCGGCATCGGCGGCACCTTGGACGCTGCCACTGCTCATCGTCCTCGTTTTGCTTCTGCACCGGAACAGATTTCTTCCTGCCTCGCTTTTGTCCCCGGCAACCGTGCGACCGGTGGAGGAAATCCGAGAAATACCATGATCAAATAAATATCGGCAGGCAGAGATAGAACGGCGGCGTTTTCCAACTGAATTTTTTCATGAACATTGACCTTTGGTGGGGTCGCACAAACGGGTGTCAACCGGAGGGCCGACAACTGCTTTCGATTCAAGACTGCCGCCGACCCGTTGGCACGACCTGAATTGGGAGATCACACCAGATCAAAACGATCCAGATTCACTACCTTGTTCCAGGTCGCTACAAAGTCGCGCACGTATGCGCCCTGCGAGTCGCTGCACGCATAGACTTCGGCAAGCGCCCGAAGCTGTGAGTTGGAACCAAAAACGAGATCGACAACGTCGCGGAGCCTACGTGCGGCGCGCATAACAAAACGTAGAACGCCATTCGGCGAGCTTTTCAGGGCGAAATGCTTTGGAGAGCCGCGCCAGTGCTGGAGTTTCCATGAAAATTTGGCAGGCTCAAATTGCGCTTCCTCAAATAACGACCCCTGTCGCGTGGGTCCGACGATTTTTATTTGTCCGGTGCACCAAGATCAAGCGCAAATCGAACCGTATTCGATTTTTCTTCCCAGCCGCGCGACGCATAGAAACCACGTTTGTACGATTCGCGGTCTTTCAAATTCACCAGCGTCAGCCGTTGGCAGCCTTTTGCTCGCGCCTCTGCTTTGATTGCGTCGAGCAACGCCGTCCCTGCACCGTGGCCGCTGGCATCGGATCGAATGAATAACTCGCTGACATAGCCTTCCACCATGGTGAACGCGGGATGCAGCCAATAAACGGATGCATAGCCAATCAAGCGACCATCGAGTTCGGCAACATAGGTCAGGCGCTCTGAATGCGTGTGCGCAAGGCTATCGCGCGCCATGACTTCAAGCGCATTGACGCCCAGCGCTTTCCAATGTGGATAGTCGTCGATATTTGCCAACAGCTCGGCAATCATTCTTGCGTCGGCAATCGTCGCGGGTCGGATATTGAGGTTCATGTGATCTCCAGTTCTGGAAATTTAACAGGCCATCAAATACAGAATAGGGAAAGCGTCGCGCGCTATTCGCGACCTGGATGTACGGGATCGCGATGAGTGTGGCGACCTCGCATGCGCGCCACCGCAGTCGCCAACAGCGGCATGTGCGACAAACGGTATCACTGGACGAGCCGGGACTGGACGCCACCGATGCGGATGAAATGGACAACGCGCAGTACACTCGCCATTTTGTGGATCCATGCACACAAGAAACAATATGAACCCGTTGATTTCCAATCACTTGGGTGCGGCAATCTTCAGGTTTCATTACTGCAGTAGTGAATAGGCCCAGGCAGACGTCTGAAATCTCCTGGGCTTTTTTTCTTGCAATGACGACAAATTGTGCAACGCCTGATTATTTGCCTTTCTTTGCGGCGTCCTCTTTTGCCTTCTTCGCATCTTTCTTGCCTTGCTCTTCCTTGCTCAGCTTCACCTTCTTGACCTTCTCCGGCTTCACCGTGTCCGACGCCACTTTTTCCTTCTTCACTTTTTCTTTCTTGATGACCGGCCCCGCCAACGCCTGCTTCTCCAGCCGCTTCGCCAGCTTGGCCGCGACTTCAAGTTCCCGCTTGTGCTTCTGACTCTGCCGTCTTGCCTTCAACATCGATGCGTGACTCATGGTGATCTCCTGTAATGAAACATTGAAATGTCGCACAGTGTGTTCCGATTTTGCGTGCTGCGCTAAAACGCATCAATGGCAGCGTGCGGGAATAGGACCGTTTGCATGCCCAACCCCGGCGACTTCTGCGTCAGATTCACGTTGATGCGCTAATGCTGTTTCGGCAAATGCGCGTGGTGAATTTGGCGGGCAGTCCGCAAAAAATCGGCGGCAGGCTTACCAGTGAATCTGCGCGCCGGCCCCGCCGAATGTGCCGCCTGCGGCGACGATGACAAGACCGGCGGCACCGATGATCACACCGAGTAACAAGCCAAAAACCTTGAGCGTGTCGATGATCGATTCGAGTCCGACACCCTCCATACCGGCGGTAAACGCGCGGCCGGCTGCGAGATTGCCCGCGCCGCGCAATAAATTGCGACCGACTCTTGCCGATTGCCTGAACCCATCCCAAATGCCGATACCGAGTAGCCCGGCAAACAACGTGATGCCTACGCGCTTTTCTATTTCGAGCGCCGTCAGCGTCGGCCAGGCCTGATCGACAAGCTTGGGGATCTTGACCTTGAGCTGAAGCCAATAGACGGCGAGCGTCCCCGGCATTTTGTTGGCGCGATAGGCGTCTTTTACATTCTTGAACGTCGCGGCGAGGGTGCCATCAATACCCTCGACGTAATTGCCTTTTGCAAACGCAGGCAAGAGATGGGTTTCCAGAATGCGGCGCGCATCGGCATCAGTCAACGCGGCCTCGAGTCCGTAGCCAATTTCGAATCGGGCGACACGTTCCGCCATGAACATGAAAAGTATCGCGCCATTATCGAGACCCTTGCGGCCGAGCCGCGAACGTTCCGCTGTTTCAATCGTGAATTGTTCGATTGCATCATGCGGCACGCGCGGGTAAACGGCGACGACAATCTGATTCGACGTTTCGTTTTCAAATACTGCCAGCGCGTTTCCCAGTTGCGCAGCCTGACTAACACTGAATAGTTTCGTCTCGTCGTTGAAGTAGCCAGTAAGTGCGGACGTACTCGTTGCCGCCGCAGGGGTCTTCAGACTGGGGGAAAGCCGATTGATGCCTGAAACCATCAGCCAGAAAATGGTGATGCCGAGCCATACCCAAATAATTGGTGGCAGGCCCCGACGCTTGTTCGCGGCAGGTGTTGGTGATGCTGTTTTCTTGGCGATGATGGGTTCTCCGCGTTTTGCGTGGATAGTCATTGAGGCGCTGTGACGGCATCGCGGCTGCATGCGACTGCATGCGTCTGCAATCATTCGCACGCGCAGATTAGCGCCAAATAGCTGTCCACGCTTCCAAAAAACATGAGGGCGCGACTAACGCCATGAATGCACCTTTGGCGCGCCCTTATCGAAAGACGTGCAGTTGATTCAGTCCCGCTGTACCGAATTCACTCGGCAAACGAATAACGCGACTGGTCCTTCCTGGCCCGATACATTGCTTTACCAGCCGCTTTGATCAAGGCGTCTGCAGCGATGCCATTTTCAGGAAACATCGCGATGCCGATACTCACGCGGATTTCAGGGCTGACCGTCGCGTCGCCGACGCTGACTTCGCACGGTGCCTCAAGTACGCCAATCAGTTTCTCTACGATCAATTTGACCTGCTCCTGGCTGCCTGACTCCATGACCAGGTAGAGGATTTCGTCGCCACTGTGGCGACTGGCCGTATCGTCACTGCGTGAGTTTTCCTGCAGGCGCGCCGTAACCGTCTGCAGCAACTTGTCGCTGACATCGTGTCCGTGTTCGTCATTGATGTCTTTGAAACCATGCAACTCCAGGAACATCACTGCGAGATTCCAGGAATGCAGTTCCGCCGACACGAGCGCCTGCTCGAGACGATCATTGAACAGTGCGCGATTAGGCAGGCCGGTCAGTGGGTCGTGGAGGGACTCATGTCGGGCGGCGTCTTTCTGCTCGTTGGCGGCAGCGTATTGAAATTCGAGCACATGACGTGCTCTGACTTCGGCTTTCAACGCCTCGTTAACGACCGCGAGCTGCTCCGTCGCCTCCTGCACCTTCTCTTCGGCGACGACATTTTTTTCAATGGCATCCTGCACAACAGGCGGCGTATCGCCTGTCGCCAGCTCTTGTGCGAGCACGACGTTGACCGAGGAAAGCTCCTCGGCAACTTCTCCGACAAGATCCTTGACGCGCGCGCTTTGCTCCAGCACGCCAGAGAGTACTTTCGCGGGCTTGCCATCCTTGGGGCCCTCTTGCTTTGGTTCTTTGTTCATTTCGATCTACCTGTGAGTGATGAAGTTGAGTGTCGCCAGCAATGGGCAACTGCACCAGTTAACGATTTTACAGTGCGCTCGCCGACAACCTGCGGTTAATTCCCGTATTTCGGACGATTGCGGCGCACGCGGAATTTCATGTGGGTGAGCGACCGGCAACTCAGCGCAAGAACAATTTGGGGGCTAAGCGCGAGACCTGGAAGGCACACGCCAAGGAAATTTGCTTGAGGGATGGTTGACGCATGGGGCGTGTGGCAGACTGGTGGCGATAGCATGAATTAATGAAACTCTATCACTGGCGCGGTGTTTCAGGCCTTTTGTGTCTGGCAGGTGCGCCAAATGGCGCTCTTCGAAAAACCCCTGGTCCCTTGGAGCCGTACTCCTGGCACACGTTGGGTCAATTTTCCTCGCCTTCCTCACCGCGCACGCCAAAACGCAACGCACGCACGCGCCAGCGCAGCCGTCGTGTCGATGCAATGTTCGCGCAATGCAGAGCCGATCGCGTCCAGCGCCAGCGGGGTTTCGGTGCAGGCCAGCAGCACCACGGTCGCGCCCTCTTCACGCAGACGCCTCACCACCGGCTCCAGCATGCGTCCGCCTTGCGCGGCATCGCCCTGCTTCACGCAGCGGATCGCGGGCAGGACGATGTTGGTCATCGTGTCTGTATCTGGTAGCTTGGGCTGGTAGCCCTGCGCGGCTAGACGGGAATCGTATAGATGCGCGGCCAGCGTGGCTCCGGTGGCAATCAAGCCGACGGCGTCCCCGGGCGCAGCGCGGGCAGCCACTTCTGCACAGGCAGCCTCGACAATGCTGATGAATGGCACGGGACAGTCCGTGGTCAATTCATCGAACCAGAAGTGCGCGGTGTTGCATGGCATTGCCAGCACCGTGGCACCGGCTTTGATCAGCTGGTCACGCCGCGCCAGCATGGCAGGCAGTGGCGATTCGCCATCGCCGAGAATCGCTGGCGGCCGCGGTGGGACGCGCGGATCGGAGAGGATCAGCACGGGAACGTGGTCGGCATCGTCGTTCGCGGGTGTGGCCGCCACCAGCTTGATAAAGAAATCTGCCGTGGCCAGCGGCCCCATTCCTCCCAATACACCCAGCATGGTTACTCCTGTTTGCGTCGCGTGATTTGTTGTGTCTTTTTTCTGTGGGCCAGTGATGCAATGTAGCATTGCTTTGCTTTGCTGTGACGCCTGAATGCTGGTCCCACGGAATTTTTGGCGGGTCAGGCCATCACACTGAGCTCAGCAAAACTGATGAGCGTTTTCCCAACCATCCGTTCATGCTGAACCAGGCACAAACTAGAAAGCCTTCATGTATCAACTAGATCCCACCCGCGAACGCCACCTTCTCTGGCTGCTCGCGCTCACACAATTCACGCTCATCATGGATTTCATGGTGATGATGCCGCTGGGGCCGCAGATCATGGTGGCCTTTGCCATTGGTCCGGCGGCGTTCGCCACAGTGGTGTCCACATTTTCCTGGTGCGCCGGGTTGTCGGGGCTGTTTGCGGCGACGTACATTGATCGCTTCGACCGGCGGCGGCTGATGCTTTTCATGTATGCGCTATTCGCGCTATCGAACCTGGCGTGCGCACTGGCGCCAAGCTTTGCGTGGCTGTTGCTGGCGCGTGCGTTTGCGGGCATAGCATCGGGCGTGATCGGCTCGCTGGTGCTCACCATCATCGGTGATGTGATTCCGGCGCAGCGGCGCGGTGCGGCGACCGGCACGGTGATGACAGCGTTCTCGCTGGCGGCCGTGGCTGGCGTGCCGGCGGGTGTGTTGCTGGGCGCGCACTTTGGCTGGGCTTCGTCGTTTTATTTGCTTGCGCTACTCTCGGTGCTGATCTGGGTGGCCTGCAGCAAGCTGGTGCCGCCGTTGCGCGAACATCTGGCTTCCACACCTGCGCCCATTTCGCAGACACTGCCCGTGCTGTGGCACCTGGGCAGCCAGCCGAATCATCTGCGCGCGTTCTTGCTCACGTTCACGATGATGGTCTCGCACATGATGGTCATCCCCTTCATCGCACCCACGCTGGTGGCGAACCACAGCGTGCGGCCGGACCAGTTGGCATGGATCTATATGGCCGGTGGTGCGGCCACATTTTTCACCTCACGCGCCATCGGCCGGCTTTCTGATCGCTATGGAAAGCGGCTGATGTTCTGCGTCATTGGCGCCATATCGATCGCGCCGATACTGTTCCTCACGCATCTGCCGAACCTGCCATTCGTGGCCATCCTCGCATTCTTCCCCATCTTCATGATCGCCATGTCGGGCCGCATGATTCCCATGCAAGCCCTGCTCACCACCGTGCCAGACCCCGCCAGGCGCGGCGCCTTTATGAGCCTGAACAGCGCGACCCAATCGCTGGGAACCGGCTGCGGCGCATGGCTGGGCGGGCTGATGCTGGCGAGCACCGCGGATGGACATATCACCGGCTACGGCACCAATGGCTGGGTCGCAGCAGCGATTGCGGTGTTTGGGTTGTTTTGGGTGTATGCGGTGAAGCAGGCGAGGGTGGCGGATGCGCACGGAGAGGCGGGCGGGAAGGCAGCAGTGGGGTGATGGCAGTGGAAAAGGGACGGGCTCGCTATTTCAGTGCATCAACCCCTCGCAGGCGAATGCGCGTCTCGCCCCGTTGATCGCGCGCCGATACGGGCGCGGTGATCGAAGTAAAAACAACCGTAAGTAGATGAATGCGTCGCGGCGACGTCAGGTGCCAGGCTGGACGGAAGATCACCCGCGAAGTATAGGCCGACGCCGCCACGCGGTGCTGGGGAAATATTAATTGAAACTCAAGCACTGGCGTGGCTCTCCGGGCGTTTTTGGCCGAAACGGCGCGCCCAATGGCGCTCTAAGCGGGAGCCGCCGGGATTTGGCAACAAACACGGCCCCGAAAGCGCCACACCCCCCAGGACACATCG
>JAJAYN010000340.1 GCA_026786225.1 Burkholderiales bacterium
ATCGAAGACACCGATCAGCATGCCGTTGTATCGCAGCAGATTCTCATCGGCGATGCGTTTCCTGATCGGTACTACTTCATCCCGGTAATGTTTGGCGATGTCATAAGTGACGCGATAGTTCTGATAGCTCTCGCGCACTTCGGAGCGGGCGTTGACGGCCGTCTCCGTTGCACGATTCACGGCTTGCATGTACTGCACTTCGGCTTTGGCCACGCGGGAAGTACCCCAATCAAATAGCGGCAATTCGAGCGAAATCTCATAGCCGCGACGCGTGGGTGCTTCGTTGGAGGTTTCGCGGAAGGCACCGATTTCGAGCACATTGATAAAGCGCGTGGTCCTGCTCAAGCCGAGGTTTGCAGCGACCGCTGCAGCGCCCAGTTTGGCGCCCGCCACATCGAGCCGCGTCTGCATTGCGCGTTGCTCGATATCGGGTTGATCCCCCGGCAAAGTCGGCAAGTCAGGCAAGCGCTCCGGCAGCGCGTACGCGGACTGCGCACCCCACAGGCCGAGCAAACGCGTCAACGCTTCGCGCGATCGTACGCCAGCCTGCTCGGCGCGTGCGACATTCAGCGCGGCATCTGCGTAAAAGCCCTGTTCGCGTGCCTGCTGCAGACGACTCCAGTTGCCCACCGCAGCCATGCGCCGCGCCAGTTCTGCGCTGGATTCGGCAACGTCGCGTACCTTGCGCATATAGCGCACTGTTTCTTCGGCGGCGAGCGCCTGAAAGTAGGCTTTGCGTGTCTCGCCGGCGAGGCGTATGGCAGCAGTGGCGGCGCTGCCTTTTGCCAGTTCAAAACGCTGAGATTCCATTTTGGCGATGAGTGGCAAGGCAAGTAGTCGGGCGAAATTGAAATGCAGCCCGCGCTCAATCTCGATTTCGTCGCCACGCCTGCTGCGCATAAACGAGAAGCCGGGATTGGGCAAACGACTGGCACTTACCATGTCCGCTTCGGCGATGCCCAGTTCGGCGAAGTCCGCTTGCAGGCCGCGATTATTCAGCAGCGCGATTTGCACAGCGTCATCGGCGGACAGTGGTTTGGTGAGCAATTCGGCCACACGCTTTGAAATTGCGCTTTGGTCACCTTCAGTGCGCGACCAAACAACATCCTTGCCGATTTTGTCCTTGGTGGTGCGTTCGACTGCGGAAAAGCCACCGTCGCTGGAGAGCGATGCGCAGCCCGCCATCGTGATGAGCACCGCAGCGGCGACAGTGTGTTTTGTCATGTTGGTAAATGAATCGGTACGCATGTCAGCCTCCGTGCTTGTGTGGTTGTAGCGCGGGCGCAGGGGGCGTCGGCATGGATGGCGCGTTGGCACCCGGCACCGGCTTCACAGCGCCTGCTGTTTCACGCGCTTTCATCGCATCGGCCGCCTCGCGGGCATAGGCACGCCAGCCGCCGATCTTGCCGACGGTCTCGTTGGCGTCCTTCCAGGGCGTATTTTTGTCTTCGCCGAGCGCCCGGTAATCGACAAAGGGCGACTTGTAAATCGTTGGCGGTATTGCTGCAGCGGCATCTGCCGGATCGGGACCGGCGGCGACTACCTGGCTGCAAGCGACGCTGATGCAGGCGACGCTGATGCGGGCACTGCTGGCCCAAAAGATTGGCTTCATGTTTCCCTCGTTTAGTCGTTAAGCGTGACGAACGCGGGGACGCAAAGCAGATCAACCCGATATGCGCTGATCGAAAGACGCAACTTCCCCGCTGGTTAGACCGCGAGGGATCGAGGCGGCGGGGAGATCAGTTCAGGGACGAACGAGGTATGTGAGACTGGAAGTGAAGCCGTGAAAAGATGTGTCGGCAGCAGTTCAGCGATGACCGGCATCTGCGGCGTAGCCAGCGCGCCAGCCAAATGGCAAAGGACACAGTGTGTACAGCCTTGGCCAAATGGCAGTTTCCCCGACATCGCCTTGCCATGACACGGCATTGCAGCCATGTCCAGATCGTCGGTTACGACGCCATCCGTCAGTGCGCCGACTCTCATCGATCCGGACAGTGGCATGACAGCCGCCAATGCGCCCGCCGCAGGTAGCCAGCAAATCATCCAGATCAGCAGAAGTTTTCGGAAAATTTTCATACCCATAGGCAGACAAGCTTAACGCCGATTGGTTCGCACGTCACGAATTCGAAGGAAACAGCCGGTTCACAAATGAAACACCAGTATCCACGGGCACGACAGGCGAAAAGCGCCTGGAAATGCCCGCCAATGCTGGGGTTTGTGCTTTTAAAGGAAAAACGAAGGCGCCTGTTGGCCCGTCCCTCTCGAATGTCGAGGCATGCAATCTTCTATTTCCACGGCAGCAAGCCCTTAGGTGCCTTACCCCTGAGGCCAATACAGACACCCTAGGCCGCGCATATTGCAAACAGAAATAACTCAGGGGCCGTCTTTAGTTCTAGTCGATAGCCCGGCGCGCCAACGTAAATCAGAACTGCATGCGAGACCAATCCAAAGAGACCGACCAAGCCTATTAGTGCAGCCAGCACGCGTATAAGCGGACGAACCGGCTGTCCCAATTCAGACGGTGTCGAATCGGTTTCCATCGTAAGCCTAATTATATTTATGGAGCACAACGTCTGCCGAACATTCCACGCCGGTCCCCATCATGCTGTGGATAACCGAGTAAATAGCCATCATGAACAATAACTTCGCATTTTGATTGCCGCATAGATTACGCAGAACCAATTCAAGACCAGAAGCAAACTCTAACACTGGCGCGCATTTCCAGCCATTTCGGCCTGAAAACCCCCACCAACAATAGACTTTCCATATTTTCCCGTAAAAAGCTGCCGCATCAAATCACTCCGCCACCGCCGCGACAATATCAATCTCAATCAAAAACCCGCTCTTGAATTTATTCGCCGGAATAATCGAACGCGCCGGTTTATGCTCACCAAAAAATTCGATAAACGCACCTTTGACCGAACCCCAATCGGAATTATCGGAAATGTAGAGCGTGGCGCGAATGACGTGATTGCAGTCCGAGCCTGCCGCACGCAGGATGGCTTCGGCGTTCATCAGGCATTGCGCGGTCGGCAGGCGGGAATTCAGCATCGTACCCGCGCCGCCGCTCGGCCTCCTCACGGGACACAAATGTCCAGCTGATGGCCTCGGCATAACCGAGGATTCGGGCCTGGACGGTTTTGTGTTCTCCGGGCTTCATGAGTAGGGTTTCAGATTCAAGACACCCTGAATTTTTTCGCGCACGCCATCTGGCACGCCTGCTTGTTCCGCAAACGATTTCCAGTGCGATACCGCCGCCTGCACCTCTGCCACGATTTTCGCGGCGCGCCCCCGTTTCATCGATGCCGTTTTTGCGCAGGCGTTGAAGTCCTCCAGCGTGAAATGGTCGCGTTTTCTATTCATTGACATCTGATGGCTTGCCGTCCACGCACCCGTTGGATTAAAGCTGTAGGTCATATCAAAGGCCGGCGACAGCGACCACACACCGGATTTATTCATCAGGAAGGCAATATTCTTTACGTGGTCATCCTGATTGCGGGCCACGATATTAAATGCCATGCGCCGAAACTGTTGTTCGATGGCTTGCATGGTCAACTGCAGTTGCCGCATCACCAAAAAGGCCTGCTCGTAGCTGTAAGCGCCCGCCATATTGAAATCGTAGTGTGCCAGCGCGCTCAGTGACTGCATGTGAAGTTTTTCACCGATGGCACCATCGCCAATAACGCGATCAAAGCGGCGCGTCATGAAATGCGAACGGCCATTCTCTTTAAACAGCCGGCATTCATTCATATCAATGCCGCATTGAAGCGCCATCAGGTAATACGCATACTCGATCACCCCGTAGCCTTTCGG
>JAJAYN010000341.1 GCA_026786225.1 Burkholderiales bacterium
CACGCCCAGACCGTGCCGTCACTGCGTCTCGCCAGCGTGTGTGAGCCGCCGAGGGACAGCTCAGTGACGTTGTCCATCCCGCTCAGCCGAATCGGCACAAGGCGATTGTTATAGCTGCCGTCACCGAGCTGGCCAACGCCGTTTGAACCCCAGGCCCACAGGCTGCCATCGCGTTTACGCGCAAAGTTATGCGAGCCTTGCGCCCAGATTTTTTCTACGTCGCTTAGCACGCTAACTGACGTGGGACTCGAGCGATTGGTCGTGGTGCCATCACCGAGCTGTCCTTCGCTGTTATTTCCCCACGCCAAAACCGTGCCATCGGCTTTCAAGGCGATCACGTGCGAGTAGCCGGAGGCAATTGCGACGATACCGGTCGCGCCGGGTACCATGACCGGACTCGGCGAGCCCAGCGAGCGCCCGACACCGAGTTGGCCAGACGCATCGTCGCCCCAAGTGAGGATGCTGCCATCGGATTTCAGTGCGATGCTGTGGCTGCCACCGGCGCTGAGTGCCGGGGTGGCAGAAGCTGCGACTGAAGCGTAAGTGACCGATGCGACCAAAATGTACAGCGCGCACCAAAAACCACAACGGCTTATCGACAGATCGTTTTCAAGCAACTTTTCAGCCATGTCACGCTTTCGCTTGCCAAGACTGGAATAGTCTACTCCCAGTCGCATTTTCGGTGAACTAGCGGGATCGTTGTCAGCAGGTTTCAAGGCAGGAATCGCCAACGACCGCAATGATTGGTTTGCGCAAAAATGACTGTGGCAGGAAAGGCGATAATGGACGTGACTGCAGCCAAACCATCGCAATTCGATACAAGGACCATCGCCATGCTGACCTCACTTGTGATTACCGTTATCGGTCCTGATCGACCAGGCATCGTCAGCGCCGTTTCGGATAAGGCGGTCGAGTTTGGCGCGAACTGGACGGATAGCGTGATGGCTAATTTCGCCGGGCAGTTTGCCGGTATCGTTCAATTGCAGGTCGCTGCCGCGCATTGCGAAGCGCTGATGGCGGCATTGCGGTCGCTGGAATCGCCCGGGATGCGTATCGCGGTGGCAAAGGGTGGTGCGGGCGGGGACGCAAATGCAACCGCAACTGCAGCGCGACACCTGATGCTTGATCTGGTCGGCAATGACCGGCCCGGGATCATTCACAGCATTTCCAGCCAACTCGCGCAGCGCGGGGTCAGCATCGAGAAACTGCAGACCGAAGTGGTCAGCGGTGCCTGGTCCGGCGAGCAGATGTTCCAGATGAAGGCGCTATTGCTGGTGCCTGCCGCGCTTGACGTGGACGCGTTGCGCGCCGGGCTTGAGGGTCTGGCCAACGAACTGATGGTCGACATTACGATTGATGACGGGCAGGGCGTATAGAAATATTTCTGCAGCCCGCATAATTCAAGTCAGATCAAACACTGGCGCGCTATTTGAGACACTTTCATCCGGAAATGCCGGTGGATTGGCGTTCTACGTTTTGATAAGGTGAAAACGTGAAACGTCTACAACGTGACCCGAATCTTGTTCCCCGGTTGCAACACAGATTTGGCGCTGAGTTTGTTCCAGCGCAGAAGATCATCGAGCTCTACCGCGAACTTCACGGCGATCGCATAGAGTGTATCGCCAGACCGCACGGTGTACACGGACGGTTTGCTGGGCGCTGCGTTGGCTGGCATTTTTACGCGTAGGCGTTCGGGCGCGCTGCCAAGCGCGGCTTCCGCAATGGCGACGCCGCTGAGCGAAAGATTTTGCCCAACCTGCACGCTATTGGTTTTCATGGCGTTGAACGTCTTGATCTGGTCAATCGTCACGCCGTAGCGCTTTGAGATCGAAAACAACGTTTCGCCGCGCTGTACGCGGTGTGCGCCAGGTGGCGCGGTTGTCTCGCTCACGCTGGCGACGGCGGTGGGGATGATCGCGGCCGGCGCTTCTGGTTTTTTCGTTTCACTCACGAGTGCGGCGATAACCGGTGTCACACCGGTCGCACTGGTCACGACGGGCGGCACGTCGGTCACCGGCGGTTGCGCGGCTTTCAGCGCGACCTTCTGGTCAAACGTGTCGTTGATGATTTTTACCTGGGCTGTGATCGGCACCATGATGGTCGCAGCAGCGGTGAGTTTGCCTCTATTTTCCTTGAGCGCGCCGTTGGTCGCGCGCAGATAGGAGCCGGTGATGCCATGGCGTTTGGCGATACCGTCGATGGATTCGCCGCGTTTGGCGTTGATAGTCTGCCACGAGACCATTGGGCCATTGAGAGAGCGATAGAGATCAAGGTTGGCGCGAAACGTCTGCGCTTTTTCATAAGGGACGAGAAAGTAGCCTGTGCCAGAGTTGGCCACCGGTCGGATAAACGCCGGGTTCAGCGTGGCGAATTCCGCTTCTGGCATTTCAGCCAGACGTGCGGCGAGGTTGGTATCGATTTTTTCGGGTGCGGTGACCTTGGCGAAGTAAGGGCGGTTCTCCACCGCTTCGAGCTCTATGCCATAGCTGCCGGGGGAGAGGATGATGTTCTTTACGGCAATGAGTTTGGGCAAATAACTGCGCGTTTCAGGCGGCAGGTTGAGACTCAGATAGTCCGTTGGCAGGCCTTTCTTCTGGTTCTTGAGGATGGCGCGCCCCACGCAACCTTCACCGCAGTTGTACGCCGCGAACGCCAATTCCCAGGAATTAAACATGCCGTAAAGTTTTTGCAGGTAGTCAAGCGCGGCGTCCGTAGAAAGCAATACGTCTCGCCTGTTATCGGCCATCCAGTCCTGCTTTAACCCAAAATGCTTGCCGGTCGATGGAATGAATTGCCACATGCCCGAGGCCTTGGCGCGCGAAAACGCCTGCGGGTTGAAGGCACTTTCGATAATCGGTAATAACGCGACCTCCATCGGCATGCCGCGCTTTTCGACTTCCTCGACGATGTGGTGCAGATATTTTGAGCCGCGATCAACAAAGCGCTGGATGTAGTCCGGTCGTGTCGCATACCACTGCTCCTGCTGCAGCACCAACGGCGAATTGAGTTCTTCCATGACGAAGCCGCGCCGTACGCGCTCCCAGAGATCAGCGTCGTTGAATTTCTGCGGCGTGAGGCGGTTGGCAGCGTCCTGCGCATTCAGTTGCGCGGCGACGCTCGCATTGGTGG
>JAJAYN010000342.1 GCA_026786225.1 Burkholderiales bacterium
ATCCACATCTTCACGCCTGTCACCACCAGAAACGCGCCGAACACATACAGGAGCCAATGGAAGTTGGCCAGCAGCCAGGCGCCAGCCAGAATGAGCGCCGCACGCAAGACAATGGCACCGATGATGCCGACAATCAGCGCTCGTTTCTGGTACTGCTCGGGCACGGCAAAGTAGGTGAAGATCAACAGGAAGACAAAGATGTTGTCCACCGACAAGCTCTTTTCCACCAGGTACCCTGTGATGAACTGCATCGACACGGTGTTGGCTACCTCTCGGCCTTGCGCGCCATCCAGATACCACCACAGTGCCGCCACGAACACAAAGGCCAATGAAAACCAGAGGACGCTCCACAGAGCCGCTTCTTTCATCGTGACCTTCGCGGCCCCGCGCTTTTCCAGCACCAGCAAGTCGATGGCGATCGCGACCACCACGAAGACGGCAAAGCCCGCCCACATCCACCACGTTCCTATGGTTTCCATAAAGCTATTCTCGAGTGATGACGAATCAGTCGTCGTTGCTGCCGATGCCAAATAAGCTAAGCAAGCTGGTAAACAAATTGAATAGCGACACGAAAAGCCCGACCGTGGCCAGCACGTAGTTGGTCTCGCCACCATTGACGATGCGGCTGGTCTCAAACAGGATCAACCCGGCTGAGAGCAATGCGACCATGGCCGATACCGCCATGCCCAATGCGGGTATCTTGAACAGCATCGCAGCGATGCCGGCAAGCAGCGCGATCACCATGCCCGCAAACAGGAAGCCGCCCATGAAGCTGAAGTCGCGACGGGTCGTGAGGACATAGCCCGACAGCGCCAGAAAGGTGATGCCCGTCGCGCCCAATGCCATACCGATGACTTCGCCGCCGTTGGGCAGCCCGCTGTATCGGGTCAGGATGGGACCCAGGGTATAGCCCATGAAGCCGGTAAGCCCGAACACCGCCGCCAACGCCCACGCGCTGTTTTGCAACTTATGCACGGCATAAAGCAAGCCGAAACAGCCAGCCAACGTGATGATGATGCCCGGGCTGGGCAGCTTCAATGCCATGGCCGCACTGGCCACACCTGCGCTGAACAACAGCGTCATGGCCAGCAGCGCGTAGGTGTTGCGCACGACGCGGTTTTGAAAGGCCGACGTTGCGATATCGCTAATCGACGAATGGCGCGCATCGGGTCCAGCCAAAACGATGGCTCGGGTGTGGTCATGCTGAGGTGTACTGTTCATGATGGTTTTCTCTAGGTGTTAGGGTTGGGTTGGGTTTGAGTGGAGTCGTCGGTGTGCGCCAGCAACAGCGCTTTCATGGACTGGCGCTTGGGTCGGTTGGCTTGTTTGAAGGTTTTCACGATCTTGGCAACGATGAGGCGCAGCGCGTTTTCCAGCGCCGCGCGCCAGTTACTGGCGGTAGCACCCACGACAACCGTGCCGCGGGACTGCAGGTGCAGTTGAATCTGTGCATGTTTGTCCACACCGCCGCGGGGGCCGTTGACATCGGTGAAGCTCACGCGTGCGGTGCTGACTTGTTGGACCAGGCGGCGCAACGCAAATCGCAAGCGATCAATCGTCACGTCCCTCAGGGGTTTGGCATCTGCGGACTTGGCAACAAAAACAATCTCCATGGCTGGCTCCAAAGGTTGAGTGATTGAAGTACTTGGAGTCGTTAATGTAAGCGGCATACCAAAATGTAAAAAGAAAGGTTATGCTACATTTTGATAAGGAAAAACCTAACTATTTGAAATTTCGGAGCAACCATGAGCCAGACGTTCAATTACCGTCATTTGTACTACTTCTGGATAGTGGCAAAGGAAGGTGGCATTGCGAGGGCGGCCGAACGACTGGACATGTCGCTGCCAACCATCAGCACACAGGTGCGCGAACTGGAAAAGTCGCTTGGAGTGAGCCTGCTGAAGGCGCAGGGTCGCAACCTCGTTTTGACGGAGGCCGGTGTCGCCGCGATGCGCGAGGCCGATCAGATTTTTGCGCTCGGCGAGGGCCTGCCGCATCGGGTCCGGGAGGCGGTCAGCGGTACCACCGTGCGTTTCAACGTGGGTATCTCCGACGGCATCGCCAAGCTGGCGGTACACCGTTTGCTCGCACCTATCCTCAACGAGCCCAAATTGCGCCTGCTGTGCCACGACGGGGAGTTCGAACAGCTCCTGGCTGAGCTGGCTTTGCACAAGCTTGATGCGATATTGTCAGACCGGGCGGCTCCCGCGAAGACTGAAATGCGCATCCAAAGCGCGTTGCTCTCCCGCAGTCACATCGCCTGGTACGCGCCCAAGAACTGGTCGGATGCTGCCCGCACCGACTACCCACACTGCTTCTCCCATGTGCCCCTGCTGCTGCCCACACGGCATTCAGCCGTTCGGCTGCGCATCGACCACTGGTTCGAGCGCGAGCGTATCAAGCCATTGATCGTTGGAGAGTTTGAAGACAGTGCGCTGTTGATGACGTTCGGCGCGGCTGGCATGGGCGTCTTCCCGGTCGCCGAGTCTCTGGATGACGACATGGTCGACACACACAAACTGGAAAAGATTGCCTCCTGCGAGGAGGTGGAGGAGCAGTTTCATCTAATCTACCCCGCGCGCAAGGTGCTGCACCCCTTGCTGGTATGGCTCCTGAGCCGGGGCCCGTTGCCGATGTCTGGTGAGGCCTGATGCCAGAGTGCCGCCCGCATCGCCACCGGATTGCTGCGCGCGTAAGCGGCAAGGCCCAGATCGCAAACCTGTGCGCGGGCGCGATCATACAGATCGCGCGCCGGAATCCACAGTCCGTCGTCGTCCAACCGCACCCGGTTGCGCCCACGAATCCGGCCTCGGCGAGCCCGACGCTTACTTGCCCAAACTCGGATAGGTGCCCCGATAGTCTTTGGCTACTTCTGAAAGGGACTTGCCGCTAATGGCGACAACTTCGCGGCCGATTTGCCGTTCGCTTTTTGAGAGCATATTTTGATTGAGCAAGTTGTTTTGCGCGAGTTGCTTGCAACTGAACATGTTCCCGCTTGGAAATGCATCGCTCATCCAGCCATTCAAGACTACTTTTTCATCCTGTAGCGCCTGCAATCGTGCTGCGTCCCAGCCAAGTTTCTTGCCGAACGCAATCGCGATGGAAAGTCCGATCAGGCCCTCATCCTGCTGCGATAGCTTGTTGGCAAGCGTGTCGCAAATGATGCCGTGTTCGGCATCCGTGGTTTTGTCATGCAGGCAATAGCGGGCTGCGGCGTAGACTGGCGGAGACAATGCATTAAGGCTGGACGTGTAGAGGTCACTTCTGATGTGAGCTAACACGAGCGGGCTTTGCGCCTTCACCGGATCGGAATCAAGTACTGATGCCAGCGAGGGCGCACGTAGATCGTACCCGGGCGCTGCAGCTGCGCGTCGAAGCGCAGCGTCCCGGCGGACCGTGTCTTTAGCATACAAGGCCGCATCCGCCATCATCAGCCAGACTGCCGCGTTGTCTGAGTCCACCGCTGCCCAATCGGCAACACTGATTGAACCGCAGGCACCGTTGCGGGTACCGCCGCACGCATAGATCGCGGCAGCGATTGTGTTGGGGTCACGGCTTTCCAATGCAAGTTTAACCAAAGGCGCTGCAGCAGTTCGTGTTTGCGGCGTCATCTCGACGGGAGAAGTTGCATTCAGCAATTTGCCAATGCATTCGAAATCAACCCCGCAGATCCGATACTTGCTGCTCTCGGCAATGTTCCGTGCCCACTGGGCCAAGTGTGCCTGCATGTAAAGCCCCTGCACGCGCTCGGACACCTTGTTGCTCTCGATGAGCTTAGCAGTCACCTGGGCCAGTGAGATGTGCACGGCACTCACGCCCACCTCGGCATCACCGGCAACGTAAAGAGCCGCGTCAAAATCGCTCAGCCCGCAGACTTCGACCTTATCTCCCTTCAATAGCGTTGCCAGGTTGTCCAGAATCGTCTTCCAGGCAGGCGAATCGGCTGGCGGGCTTTGCGGTTGTGCCACTCGTGGGTCGGGCGCGAGGTTGGATTTTGAATCTAGCAACGCGTTTAACGCTTTGTCACGCTTCAAGACCGCCGCGGATGCGTCTCGCGCGCTTGATATTCCAGCGGTTCCCCTACTAAACAGGGAGGCCATAACCACGCAAAGCACGATGACCGCCGCCAGCAGTACAATCTGCTTGCGGCGAGATGATTTTTTCGTTTGGTCAGGGCTACGGTTCATCGGCGGTTGGCATTTCGTCAGACGGCTTTGTTAGGACAGTATGACGGCAATTTGTGTGAGCGCACCACTGGCGAAAAACATGAAACCTCCAGTATTGGCGGACATCGCAGGCCATTTGTGCCTATTGTTACCACCGCCTGACCCACATCATCTCAGCGCGCCGATCCAGCACTAACTCGACCTGCGTGTATCGCGAGGGCACGTTGAAGAAAACCCGATCGGCCAGCGCGGTGTCGCTGCTGACCGGCACTTCATCGACGTATTCCCAAGACCTGCCATCGAAGCCAATCATGCGAAACGCGCCGCGCGGCAGACTGTGTGCAATCCACTGCGGCTCGCCGCGCAACGCAGCGCCACCGAGTGCGTGGCGAAATAGCGGAATTGATGGCTGCCGCCAACCTGCCGGAAAATGCGGTGAATGCGCGGCACCACCTTGGGCATAAAACGCGGTGAGCTCCTTCGAAAAAATATCGAGCACACCACGGCTATACCAATGCACATGGCCGCCGTTGCCCAAATTGCGCGCGAGCATCATCGAATCGCGTAGTTGTTCCCAGGTTGAGTCGTTCACGCCGTCACCTGTCAAGCGAATTCCCGCGATCAAATCGCGTTGACGATTTGCGCCGAGCGTTTTCATCCACGCCGCCTGCTCTTTCCATGTGCTCTCGAATGCCGGGTAGTTGAATCGGTACGCCTGCGGGATAAATTCGTCCCATCGCGGCGTGATATTTTTTGACGCAGTCGATTGTGTGGGGATCGATTGCACACGATCCTGCGCCGTCCACGCGCCCCATTTTGGCCATTCGAGCAGGTAGTGATCCCACGACCATGAATACACCGCGGGGGATAGCGATACGATCAATCCGGGTCGCTTGGCGCGCACCTCCTGCACAAACCATTTCGCATATTCGTTGACCTTGTCCGCGCGCCAACGCATCCATGCCGGATCGTTGTGATCGCTGGGTGGGGTCGCCCCGGCGTGCTCTTGCGCGTAGATTTTTTTGGTAGTGTCGTCGTAGCCCATCGTCACATAAGGCCAGACGATACGATCATCGAGCTGAATACCGTCGAGGTCGTAGCGCTCGATCGCCTCCAGCACCAGATCGAGCAAGAATCGTCGTGCCTCAGGGTGCAAGGGATTCATCCACACAAAGCCATTCGGCGCGACTTCATTGCCGGCGATGTCACGCGACAGCCACTCGGGTTTCATCCGCCGCAAATGTGGATTGGTTGATTGATGTGCCGCCATGAATCCGTATTCAAACCACGCCAAATAGATGAGGCCATTGCGGTGCGCTTCGATCAATGTCTCTTGCAGCAAATCGCGTCGCGGTAGCGTTAATTGTGCCGGCGAATCGCTCGGATCTTGCAGTGCCAGCGCGGGACGGCGATCCACGCTAATCGCTGAGCGTAATACCTCTGATGGATACTGGGTATAACCGTTTTTCCACACCTCTACATAGACCGTGTTGAGACCAATGTCGCGCAGGCGTTGCATGGTTGAGGCTGTTTTTGCCTTGCTCGAAATAGCATCGTTGGCGGTGGTGGTGAGCCAGGTGCCGCGTACTTCCGCGCCTTTTGTCGGGGTTGAAATATTGATGCCGGTGCAGGCGGTGAGCGCCGCCGCGAGAAAAGCCGCTGCAGTTGGTTTACTGACTACAGTGGCGTATTTGAAGCCGGACTGATCCATGCATGCAGCACCTTTATTGACGTTCGTATCGGTATCTCTAACGGCAACCAATTTTTGGGTCGTCGTCCCAGCGCGTGGTGAAATAGCAATAGAATTATTGCAGCGATGACACTACTCGCCACAATATTTCAGTAGAAAATTGGGTACGCGATGAGTCTTGGTGAAACCATTTTGTCCGAAGCCGGGGTCTTGATATGCAACCCTCAAACACCAACCCCGCACCCAGCTTGCCGTTTGAAGCATAAACGCCTGAAACACCGCGCCAGTTATGGAGTTTGACTCACCTCATTCGGTTTGGCTTGCTTGCCCCATCATTGCAACCCCCATTTCTGGAGCAACATAGGGACAGCAGGGTCTATTCCGTAGCAAGACAAAGCACAAACGCAAGCGCTGACGCGCCACTTATGGCACAAATGCGCGGAATATCCCTGAATGGTAGTGTTTGTGGTGTTTTGCAGGGATGGGTGCCGACGATTTATGGTAATTGGATGCATTTTTACGAGCCACAGCGAGCAATAAAGATCAGCGCAATTGTTGTCGAAATTACTTGTCTCTCCCCTCGTTGGAGAGGGACGAGGGAAGGTCTACACCCGTTGAGAAACGCTGACCAAGTCCCATTGTCCAATGTTTTCCACTGATTCGATTTGAGGGCAATACATGACCGATACCGCCGTGCGACCCGCAAAAATTTCTGCCGGCTTTTTGTCGGGTCGCAATATTGAAGGGTTGATCGCGCGAGGCTTCATGTACGTCCTTGCGATCGCAGGATGCGCCGCTTGCGCGTTCATCCCCCGGAGCCACTACACGCCCGACGTTCCCGCCGACCAGGCAGTATTCGCCAAGTGCTCTGGCTATCGCCCTGTCGCCACCCGCGCGAAGACGGCAATCGCCGGTGTGCTGGCTTTCACCAGCATCGGCAGACGCGATGAGCGCTGGTACGTGGAACTCTACTTCACGGTTCCATCCGGCAAAGTGGTGCAACTCCTGAGCGATCACGTCGCCTACGCGTCCGGGCTTGATCGCGTCCACGGCATCGGTGCGTTCCCTTACGTCAGTCTCACCGATAGTCCCATGTGGAGCTCCTACATTAATCCTGCGCTGCGGGATTCCCTGTTCGCGGTTCGTGAGCCGATGGTTGGTGAGCACGTGATTGTGAAGCCCGACGGTCGCACGCCGTTCGGTTTTGATCGGAATTTTTGGCTTGCTGCTTATATCGATCCAATCCCGGATAAAGATCTGTGGGTGACCCTTCCGGCATTCAAGGTCAATGGTACGGAGTATTCGATTCCGGAGATTCATTTCAAACGTGAATCTGGTGTGGCCGTATCCCTCCGCTGCGGGTAACCGTTGCGCATCGACCACTGGTTCGAGCGCGAGCGTATCAAGCCATTGATCGTTGGAGAGTTTGAAGACAGTGCGCTGTTGATGACGTTCGGCGCGGCTGGCATGGGCGTCTTCACGGTCGTTTGTTGTACGTGATCGTGTGCTGCGCTGCACAATCAAATTTGGATAAGAACCATTGCGACATTTTATTGACGCATCCCTATTGCGTAACCAATGGCGGGCGACTAGCATCTATCGTTGTGTTTGCGCGCGGAATATTTTCGCGCGCGCTGTTAGACCGATCTCACCATAAATTAAAAACCTGGAGGATGTATGACTGAAAAAATCGTATCGACTGACACCACTGTCAATAGCAAACCGGCACGTCGAAAATTCCTGGCTGGCGCGGCCGTTGCTGGTGGTGCCGCCATCACTGGCTTCCCGATGATTGCCAAAGCGCAGACCGTGAGCCTGCGCTTTCAATCGACCTGGCCTGCCAAGGACATCTTCCACGAGTACGCCAACGACTTCGCCAAGAAGGTCAACGACATGGCCAGCGGCAAACTCAAGATCGAAGTGCTGCCATCGGGATCGGTCGTCAAAGCCTTTGATCTGCTCGACGCGGTGTCCAAGGGCACGCTCGACGGCGGCCACGGCGTGGTGGCGTACTGGTACGGCAAGCAGCAAGCGCTGGCGCTGTGGGGCTCCGGCCCGGCATGGGGTATGGACGCCAACATGGTGCTGGCATGGCACAACTACGGCGGCGGCAAGCAATTGCTCGACGAAATCTACAAAGGCCTGAATCTGGATGTGCAATCGTTCATCTATGGCCCGATGCCGACCCAACCGTTTGGCTGGTTCAAGAAGCCCGTCACCAAGGTCGAAGACTTGAAGGGCGTGAAGTTCCGCACCGTCGGACTCGCTGTAGACATCTACAAC
>JAJAYN010000343.1 GCA_026786225.1 Burkholderiales bacterium
CGGCTTCCGATCCCCTGACCAAACGCAGCTTTGACAAAGTCGATCTCAAAATATTTAAATTGAAGATTGCCGAACATATTTGCGCGCTGACACACGGACCATGTAAATACACCGGCGACTCGATGAAAGTCGTTCATCAGGGAATGGACATCACCGAAAGCGAGTTTTACGCGATGGTTGAGATCCTGCGTGGCACCTTGATTCGTGCCCAAGTCGGGGAGGGCGCAAAAAACGAATTGCTCCGCATACTGGTGCCGATGAAGCGCGAAATCGTGTCCAGGTAATCCAGTCGCGAAAAATTTGCGTATTGAATGCCATGACCAAAAACTTGCCAACGTACACACGGACCTGCCGAAATTTCGGCACAGCTGTTTTCGTCATCGCCGCAACGCAAACGTTCGCGGCACAAATATCTGCACAAATCAGGGATCCTGCGGGACAACCCGTTGCCGATGCAGTTATCTATGCAGTCATGACCTCCGGTGTCGTGCCCGCCAGACCAAAGCGCGAGATCTCGGTCGAGCAGATTGACAAGGAATTTGTGCCCCTTGTGAGCGTCATTCAATCCGGGACCATGGTCAGCTTCCCAAACCGGGACAAGGTTCGCCACCACGTCTATTCTTTTTCTCCCGCGAAGACATTCGAAATCAAACTCTATTCGGGCGTGCCTGGCAAACCAATCATGTTCGACAAGCCCGGCGAAGTGGTACTCGGCTGCAACATACATGACAGCATGATTGCCTACATGCTAGTCGTGGATACGCCTTTTTTTGCAAAGTCCGACAAACGCGGTACGGCCCTGCTGGAGAATTTGCCGACTGGTGACTACGAATTACACATGTGGTATCCCGGCGCCGCCGCTTCCGCCACCCCTTTGTCGCAAAAAACAAAGTTGTCGGCCAGCGACGCCGTCACGCTTACATTCGCATTCACGTTGAAGCCGCAGAGCCCGTCCGTGCCCAGGCCCAGCGCAGGGAAATGAAGCTCTTTCAATTCGGGCGCCTCGAAAAGCGCATTGTTGTATTTTTTGTTGGACTGTTGATGTTCGTCCAGATGGCAGGTTTCCTTGCCATCAGCTATGCCATTGAGCAAAACGCCAGGCGCAATTTGCGCGAAGAACTCAATGTCGGCGCGCGCGTGTTCAAGCGTCTGCTCGACCAGAAAGAGCAGCAACTTGTGTCTGCAACTAACGTGCTCACGCGCGACTTTGCGTTTCGAGGTGCAATTGCAACGCGTGACAGGGACACCATTGTCGATGTATTGAAAAATCACGGCTCGCGGATTTCCGCGAATCGTCTTGCCCTGGTCGACATGACCAATATCGTCGCGGCAGACACGGTCCAGCCGGCACGCATTGGCAAGCCCTTTGCATTTCCCGACCTCATCAATGCCGCTGCCGGGAAAAACACCGTGTCGGCAATCCGCATCATCGATGGCACCATTTATCAGTTGGTTATTGTTCCGGTACTGGCACCAGTGCCGATTGCGTGGGTGGTGATCGGTTTTGTGATCGATAACGCGACCGCCAGCGACTTGAAAGTCATTACCGGGCTGGATGTCTCTTTCTTCGGTGCAGACCAAACCCAGATGCCGAAAATTTTCGCGACGACGCTGAATCCGGATAGCCGCGCGAATTTGCAATTGCAGGCACCCGATATTTCGACCCGCACCGAGTCCAGCGCAGCGATTGTGCTGGGGCACGAAGAGTACGAAATTCTCGCCACGACCATTGATCGTTACCAGGGCACTGGTGGCAATGGCAGCGTATTTGCGGTGTTACAGCGCTCCGTCAGAGACGGCTTGCAACCATACGAGACCCTGAAGCTGGCACTGCTGTTTTTAGCTGGTGTAAGCCTGCTGGTGACGCTGGCGGGCAGCATTCGCATCGCGCGCCGGATCACGCGGCCTGTTCGCAAGCTGGCGCTTGCCGCGCGGCAGGTCGCGGCAGGTAATTATGGTGAGCCGATCGTGCTGAAACAGAATGATGAGATCGGGGAACTCGCCACTGCGTTCAACAATATGTCCAAAGGCTTGACCGAACGTGATCAGGTTCGCGATATTCTCGGCAAAGTGGCGTCGCATGAAGTCGCTGAACAATTGCTTAAACAGAATATCGAACTCGGTGGTGAAGAACGGGACGTTACCGTGCTCTTCACCGATATCCGCAATTTCACAGCGCTCTGCGAAAACCATCCTCCTGCGCTAACAATTGGTTTGCTCAATCGCTATCTCACTGCGATCAACGCGATTGTTGACGAGTACGAGGGCGTGATCGACAAATATACCGGCGACGGTGTGATGGCGTTGTTTGGCGCCCCCATTGGTCGAACCGACGACCCGCAACGCGCGGTACGCGCTGCGATCGCCATCGACAAGCGCATGCGCGAACTCGCCGGCACCCTGGCGAGCGAGCAGTTGCCCAATCCCGATGTCGGAATTGGCGTCAACACTTCTCGCGTAGTAGCCGGAAATATCGGTTCGCCGACGCGACTCAATTACACCGTGCTAGGCGACGGCGTGAATCTCGCGTCACGATTCGAGAGCCTGACCAAGCGGTATCGCGTGCCCCTCATCGTCGGCGAGACAACAGTGACGCAAACGCGCGATCTCGTTTACCTTGAATTGGACAAAGTACGCGTCATCGGAAAAAGCAAGGCGGTACGTATTTTTCAGCCTCTGGGATCAGCGGATCAACTCGATGCCGGCATGCGCAATCTGGTGGATCGTCACCACCGCGCCCTGGCGCTGTTTCGGGCACGTAGCTGGAACGCCGCTGAGGATATCTTTCGCGCGCTTGCCCCTCTTCCCGGCTATGCACGCATCGCCGCAATTTACCTCGATTACCTGAATGAATTTTTCGTACGTAAGCCCGCCGACGATTGGGATGGCGCCTTTACATTAAGTGATAAATAGCTGAGACCCGGCACAGGTCCCTCAAGACCCCGCAGTCAGCAACGCCAGCGCACAACCTGCGTTTGGACACGACAGCCCGTCTTTAACAACGATGTCGGGTACTGCGGCCTCCCATGTTCTAGCGCCGGCACACTGACTTGAAATACAAGCGCTGTCCTGCCGTTCCAGCGATAAATGCTCTGCAATGCCCGTCGATATTGGAGGTTTACTTTCGGGTGAATTTTCGTCCCAACTTAGCGGGAAAACGGCTGAGCATTACGCAGCGACAAAACAGATTTCTCAGCCAATAAAGCCGCAGTCGAAATGATGGATTGCGAGTGTAGCGGCGACTATCGCCACCTCACTCCCGCCTGCACCAGCCTCGTGCGCTACGCCTCTGAAGGATCGGGGTCGTCGGCTTTTTTGGGCGCATTGGATTGTGTCGCGCCAGCATCTGCCTGCGCCGCAATTCTCGGCGTCGCAGAAATAACATCGCCGTTCTGCGCGCGATGGATCAATGCCCTGTCGATCAATACCAACGCAAGCATCGCCTCGGCAATCGGCGTCGCTCGTATGCCCACACAGGGATCGTGGCGCCCGTGCGTGTTGATCACCACCGGATTGCCGGCTTTATCAATCGTTTGCCGGTCAAGGCGAATAGACGATGTTGGCTTGATCGCAATCGACACGGTCACATCCTGTCCGGTCGAAATTCCGCCCAGCACGCCGCCGGCATTGTTCGATAGAAAGCCCGCCGGCGCCATCTCGTCCGAATGCTCGGTGCCCTTCTGCTCAATCGAATGAAACCCCGCGCCGATCTCAACCCCCTTGACGGCATTGATACCCATCATCGCGTGGGCAATCGCGGCATCGAGACGATCATAAACAGGGTCGCCCCAGCCGACCGGCACCCCGCTCGCAACGACATTGATGCGCGCGCCGCAGCTCTCCCCGGATTTGCGCAAACGGTCCATGTAGGCTTCGAGCGAATCGATCATGCTGGTGTTCGGCGCAAAAAATGGATTGTTGTGTACTTCATCCCATGTTTCAAATGGGATTTTGTTCTCGCCCAGTTGAGAGAGGTAACCACGTACCACCACACCGAATTTTTCGCTTAGCCATTTTCTGGCCACAGCACCAGCGGCAACGGTCGGTGCGGTGAGTCGCGCGGAAGAACGTCCACCGCCGCGATAATCGCGAATGCCGTACTTCTGCAAATAAGTGTAGTCGGCGTGCCCCGGACGGAAGCTGTCGGCGATATTGCCGTAGTCCTTGCTGCGCTGATCCTCGTTGCGAATCAATAGCGCAATCGGCGTGCCCGTGGTCTTGCCATCAAATACGCCGGAAAGTATTTCCACGCGATCCTCTTCACGGCGCTGCGTGACATGCCTCGATGTTCCCGGTTTGCGACGATCAAGATCGGGCTGGATATCGTCGGCTGACAACGTCATTCCCGGCGGGCAACCATCGACGACGCAACCGATGGCCGGGCCGTGGGATTCACCAAAATTGGTGACGGTAAAGAGTTTGCCGAGTGTGCTGCCGGACATGATTTGGCTTAAACCTAGAATCCTCAGTTGGACG
>JAJAYN010000344.1 GCA_026786225.1 Burkholderiales bacterium
CATGGACGTCGGCGCCACCAATGGCTGGCGCATGGATGACGTCATTGCCTCTGCCGAAGTCGTGCGCCGCATCAGCGCGAAGTTTCCGCTGGTGGTTGCCGATGCCAACTATCAGGGTGAAGTGGCGGCGCGCTGGCGCTATGCCGATGGCTCGGGTGAGATCGGCGTAATTTCGAGCGTGACCGAGGCATTTTGCGGAACATGTACCAGAGCAAGGCTTTCAACCGATGGGCAATTATTCACCTGCCTGTTTGCGGAAAAGGGCTTCGATATAAAACGACTTCTGCGCGCCGGTGATGAAAAGGGTGCAGACTCAGGCATACGCGATGCACTCGCCGCGATCTGGCAGCATCGCGCGGATGGCTACTCGGAAGTTCGCACGGCCGATACCGCAAAGGCGCGGAAGGTTGAGATGAGTTTTATTGGAGGTTAAAGAGTGGGGCTGTTTTCAAACATTGTGCGCTCCTACAAAAAGTCCAATAGATTGCGCGCTCTGCAACTAGAGTACAGTCCGGCGCAGGAAACTGCGCATGACATAGTTCGCGATTCGATTTCAATGTTACGAAGTGGTGGCGTAGACCGAAAAGCGCAGTTGCTAATATTGGAACAATGTAATCAAGCAAGGAACGTTAGCAAGTTATTTAGATTGAGAAGATATGCACATCCCCGCCCTCCTCCAATTCCTAGAAGGCCTCGCCGAAAACAACAATCGGCCCTGGTTCCTCCACAACAAACCGTCTTACGACATCCTGCGCGAGGAATTCACCGAACTGGTTGCCGACATCGTCCAGCGGGTGGCGAAGTTCGACAGCGACATCGAGCAGGTGGATCCGAAGAAGTGCCTGTTCCGCATTTATCGCGACGTACGGTTCTCGAAGAACAAGGACCCGTACAAGACGCATTTTTCCGGCGTCATCGGTGGCAAGACCACTGACAAATCGCGGCCCTCGTATTATTTCCAGATCAACGAAAAAGGTGTGCTCGGCGTCGGCGGTGGCATCTACATGCCCGAGCCCGACACCCTGCAGAAGATTCGCCACTTCATCATCGGCGAACCCGCGCTGCTGGACAAATTGCTGAAAGACAAAGGGCTGATTAAGACGTTCGGCGGCCTATCTGAAGAAGACCGCATGCAGCGACCGCCCAAGGGCTACCAGCATTTATCTGCCGATCATCCACACATAGAAGTCATCAAGAACCGGCATTTTTTTGCTTTTGCAGAAGCGAGCCTGAAGAAAAAATTATCAAAGGATCTGGCGAAAACAATCGGCGACCAGTTTGAAGACTTGCATCCACTGATCGTGTGGCTGCGGGAGGCGGTAAGATAACAAACACAAGCACTGGCGGGGGTTTCAGACCGTTTTCGTGCCAGAGACCGCGCCAATGCTAGACCTTTGCAGTTAATTTATACGACCATGTCCTACCGTCCCATCCTCACCCACGCTGCACGCCCCTCCACATTCACCGTCGATGCCATCGACGAACACGGGATTGTTCAACCGACACCTATCGCGGGCGAACATCCGCTGACGATCTTTGTGGACAAGCGCGAAATCCTGACCATCATGACGCTGGGTGCGGCACCCGAAGCGCTGGTGATCGGTTATTTGCGCAACCAGCGTTTGCTTGAATCGATTGAAGACATCGTGTCGGTGCAAGTCGATTGGGAGGTAAACGCGTGTTCCGTCACCACGCGACACGGCCTGAAAAATCTCGACGAAAAAATGGCCAAGCGCACCAAGACCACCGGATGCGGCGAAGGCACGGTTTTCGGCGATTTGATGGCGGACCTGGAAAACGTCAAGTTGCCGCGCGAAGCACGACTTGCGGAAGAAACGTTTTATGCGCTCCTGAACAATGTGCGCCTGTATGAATCCATCTACAAGCAGGCGGGTGCGGTCCACGGCTGCGCACTGGCGCAAGGTTCCGAAATTCTGACATTCGTTGAGGATGTAGGCCGCCACAATGCCGTCGATGCCATCGCCGGGTGGATGTGGCTCGAAGGCGTGGATGGCGGCGACAAAATCTTCTACACGACCGGGCGACTCACCAGCGAAATGGTGATCAAGGCCGCACAGATGGGCATCCCGTTTCTGGTTTCGCGTTCGGGTCTCACGCAGATGGGATACGAGATTGCCAAGAAGACAGGGATCACCATGATTGGTCGTGCGGTGAATAAACACTACTTATTGTTTACAGGCGCTGAACGGCTGGTGAAAACGGTATCCGTGTAATGTTGTTGCAGACGTTTGCGCGCAATATGCGCGCTGCACCCACAAATGCGGAAGCTGTCATTTGGCGACAGTTGCGCGCCCATCGATTTGCGGGGATTAAATTCAAACGGCAGCAGCCCATTGGAAGGTATATTTTGGATTTTGTTTGTTTTGAGGCGAAATTGATTGTCGAGGTTGATGGGGGCCACCACAATGGATCATCTGCCGACAAAGTTCGCGACACTTGGCTGGAGTCGCAGGGGTTTCTGGTATTGCGATTTTGGAACAATGATGTGATGCAGAATCTGGAGGGCGTGTTGTTGCGGATTCTTGAAGCAATAGCCCCCTCTCCCTCGGCCCCACCCCCACCAGGGGAGGGGGAGGCGCGAGTGTTTTAGGCGG
>JAJAYN010000345.1 GCA_026786225.1 Burkholderiales bacterium
ACAAGAAAAACGAACGCGCGCAACGCCAGATCATCCTCGAGCGGCATATGTGGCACGCACTGCCGAACGGCGAAATCTCTCTTGCGTACCAGCCTATCGTCACCGCACAAGAGCGTGAGATCGTGAAGGTGGAGGCGCTGCTACGCTGGACCAGCCCGGAGTTGGGTGTGATCGCGCCGGACGAATTCGTTCGCATCGCCGAGAAGTCGGGCCTGATTATCGACATTGGCCAATGGGTGCTCGATCAAGCCTGCCAGCAAGCGGCGGTGTGGCAGCGGGAGCGCGAGAAAGCGCTGGTCATTTGCGTAAACGTTTCCGCGCTGCAATTACGCCGGTCTGATTTTTTCGCATCGGTTGCGCAGGCGCTGCGTAAGCATGCACTGCCCGCCTCGCTGCTGGAGCTGGAATGCACCGAGAACATCATGATCGACGACGACACCATCGTCCTGGCCCAGATCAAAGACCTGCGCGATCATGGCGTCAGCCTCTCGCTGGATGATTTCGGCACCGGTTTTTCGTCGCTCTCGTATCTCACCCGCTTTGAATTCAGCACCATCAAAATTGATCGCACGTTTGTGCGGGCGCTGGAAAGCGATGACCGCAGCCGGCGGCTGGCGGAATCGATCTGCGCGATTGGTAAAAGCCTGGGGTTAGCGCTGGTGGCTGAAGGCGTGGAGACAGAGTTTCAGGCTGCTGCAATGGCCAGCTTTGGTGTGGACTACATGCAGGGATACTTATTCGGTGCGCCAGTGAATGCTGAGGCGTTTCGGTAGTACGGCGGTTGCCGCGTCAGCCTCCAGCCTTCCTGAAAACCACAATATGCTGCCATGGCAACACACCCGATGTACGCTCCCATTCCAGTGCGACGCGCGTGCCTTCACGCTTGATCTGCGCTTCGCTCATTTTGTGTAACGCCTTGATTGGCACTTTCGCATCCTCGGCCCGGTATTCGACGAACGCCACACGCCCACCCGGCTTTAGCGCGCTGACGATTGAACGCATCACTTCCAGCGGGAATTCGAGCTCGTGGTAAACATCAACCATGATCGCCAGATCGACGCTGTTTGCCGGGAGCTTCGCATCGTCGACGGTCGATAGCACCGGCTTCACGTTGCTGTAGCGTGCCTCGCGTGCGAACACCGAGAGCATCTGCACCATCTGCGGTTGCACGTCCACGGCGTATACCTTGCCGGTCTTGCCGACGACATCGGCCATGCGCCGCGTGTGATATCCGGAACCCGCACCGATATCCGCAACCACCATGCCCGGCTTCAGGTTCAGCTCAGCCAGCAGCAGATCCGGCCGCTCCTCCTGCATGCGCTCAGGTCGCTCAAGCCAGCCCGCCGCCTGCCAGCCCATCACGCCCGCAATCTCGCGGCCCATATACGATTTGCCGATGCCGTCGGCGCTAGGTCGGGTCTTTTGATAGGCGCTGGTGTCGGCGAGTACGGCGCTTTGTTGCGCGAGGCTGCAGGTTACACAAAGCGAAATAGCAATCTGGCCTGCAATGCGGACAACGCGATTGATCACAGTATTCTTTCGCAAATCGATTGTATGCATTATCACGTACGAACCGCCGATAGGCTACCTGCCGTCCCACGCTCGCCCAGCTTGTCGTGCCCCGATTTCAGCGCCTTCTTGATCGTAATGATGGCGTTCCTGAATTTGAGCGATTCCCGCAGCGGGCCAAACAATGCGTCGTCGTACGGCAGGTACGCGGCCCATTTATCGCTCACCTTGCCAGTTTTAGTGCGGTGCCGGGCCTCGATCGTTCTTTCGGTCATCTGTGGTTCCGTTATTTGCGTGATGGGATCAATTTGGCGATCAGGTCGACCAATGCTTAAGCGTCGCCCGTGTGCGTGTGCGGCACGACTAATGAAGGCGCCCGCCGCCACCGGATGGTGCGGGAAGCATTTGCAGGTTGGAATTCTCAAGCTTTGGCATCAGCGCCTGCTGCAACAAATGCGTGAGCAGGACAGCCCGCGGCGCCGGCGGGATAATGTAGTTGAGCCAGTTGTGCCCCGGGTCACGGATTTGCAGGAGCGTGCCCGCGTCCACCATCGACACATACCATTTGGGGTCAAGCACGGCGCGCAGTTCACCTTGTGGCTGCGCATCGGACATCGGCGAATTGAGTTCTTCGCGCCGTTGCGCGGCGCGCACGATCAGTTGATCGAGTTCGGGGATGGAAAGTTTCGAAATATCGATGGTCATTGCGGCTCCTTTGGTTTTATCGGAAATGGGCACTTAACCGCTTTCACGAGCCTTTCCATTTTAACGACTGGCGGCGCATATCAAACGGGCAATGCGTGCATCAGCCGATAAAATAGCCGCACGCGATTTCGCAATCCCACCCACATCCCCCTCTTCGCAGCAAATGACCCATACCCTGCCCGCCCAATGGCTTGCATTGCTGAACGCAGACGCCCGCACGCATTTGGCACGTGCGACGGCAGCGGCAGAACGCGAAGCTGCGGCAGGCAAGCAGGTTTTTCCACCGCGCGCGGATTGGTTCGCGGCGTTTCACCATGTTGCGCCACACGACGTGCGCGTTGTCATCCTCGGACAGGACCCTTACCCCACGCGCGGCAATGCGATGGGCCTCGCATTTTCTGTTCCGCGCGGTGTGAGACCACCGGCTTCGCTCAAGAATATCTATAAAGGACTTTATAACGATCTCGCCATTCCAGCAGCGTCGCACGGCGACCTCGGTAGCTGGGCCGCGCAAGGTGTATTGTTGCTCAACAGCGTATTGACAGTCGAGCAAGGGCTGCCAAATTCGCATGCCGAATTCGGCTGGCGTCAGGTGACCGATGCGGTCATTGCTGCAATGGGGAGTGCACACCAAACGCCGAACGTGTTTTTGCTCTGGGGCGCGCACGCGCAAAAGAAAGCGCCGATGATTGCCGCGCAGCATCATCTCGTTCTCACGGCTCCACACCCGTCACCGCTATCGGCGCGACGCGGTTTTTTTGACTGCAAACACTTTTCGCAGGCGAATGCGTTTCTCATTGCGCAAGGCGCTGCCGCGATCAACTGGGCGCTGCCGCCAGCGACCGACACAAAAATTTAAGAAAGTCCAACATCGGCGAGGCTCCTGGCGGGTTTTCGCCCGAAAACGACCGTAGATTGGCGTTCTACGGTTTATTTTGCTGAGCATGACGACGCTACTCGCCGCAGTTTCAGCACCGTACCCCTCGTCGCATCCGTCGTTTTTCAGCGCTCGTATCCGACGCCAAATCGCTCAATTGGCCTACAAGCGCCATCCCGTTTCGCAGCGACAATTTAGCCACATTCTCCGCTTCGCAGATGCGCATTCGAAAGGTACGCTTCGCAAAGTTCGATCCGTGAACACCCGCAGAAAGGACGACCATGAACGCAGGAACCCGCTTCGTCGCAAATGTCAATCGCATCTCCACCAGCGTACCCACCAGCGATGCCCGTTTCGACATGCGCTTGACGGAGAAATTCGATGATGAAGAATCGGACGACAAAGGCTGGACGTGGGTCGCGGCGATATTGATCGGCGGCGTACTGATTGCGTCGGGTTACCTGGAACAGGAATCTGCAAATTTTGAACGCGCGGCAACACAAACGCCCGACCAGAGACACGCTACAAATGTGCCTGCATCGCACATTGTCGCTGTGGGCACCAAGCGCGCTGACAAGGGCTATTGAGGTCACGAAGCAGGTAGTTGTCGGCGCCGGTGCGCGACGCAACACACGGCACGCGCAATGCCTCGAAACGCCAAAAAATTGTAACCGCCGACAACCGGCACAGGAGCATGGAAATGACGGAAATAATTGACATCATCACCAAGAAAACCGTGGTTAATGAGCAAGAGATGAACCTCGATCCGCTTAGCGGCGAGCCCGGTGCACATCCGCTGGGTACTGGTGCCGGCGCTGCTTCGGGCGGTGTCGCCGGCGGCGCTGTTGGCCTGGCGGTAGGCGGGCCGATTGGTGCCGCCATTGGTATGGCCATCGGCGCTATCGCCGGCGGGCTGTCTGGCAAGAGCGCAGCGGAGGCCGTCAACCCGACGGCTGAAGAAATCTACTGGAAAGAAACCCTCGTTCGCGAGCCCTACTATGTGCCGGGCAAGCCATACGAATATTTCGCACCGGGATTTCGTGCCGGTTGGGAAGGTCGCGTGCGTTTTGATGGCCGCAGTTTTGCCGATGCAGAAGGTGATCTGGCCGCCGCCTATATTCTTTCCAAAACCGAACTCGATCCGTCGTGGCTGGACGTAAGGTCGGCGGCAGAAGCGGCATGGAACAGGGTGGATCAAAGGATGAAGAAGATTATCTAAGCCGAGCTGGAATGTTGCGGGAAGCAGACAGTCATCCGCCGACGCATCAATTTATATCGGAAGTAGGGGTAACAACGAACGCACAGCAACAAACTGCGCCCGCGCCACGTCAATGACGAGACATACAAACATCAGTTTGCCATTGAGGTAGTAAGGTTACTGCGCAAACGCCAGTCTGGCGCGATGGCGCTAAACGCTTAACGTAGTTTCGGAATGGTCAACACGATGCCAGAGGATGGCAGTGGCTGGGTTGCGTCGGCGGTCAGATATACATCTGCCG
>JAJAYN010000346.1 GCA_026786225.1 Burkholderiales bacterium
GATTTCTAGTTGGGTCGCGTTCATTTGGTGCCCAGGCTATCTCGTGTTTTCGGAAGCTCCGGGTCCTGAAGGCAGTGGCCCAATTCGTCATCCAGATGTATGTTTCCTGCAAGATCTCCGACCTATTCGTTTTGGCGTCGGCGTCAAACCACCCGTTCGTTGCGCGGCACGTTTGCACCCGCCGTCCGGCAAGGATGCTGTCGGCGTTACACTCGCAGTTGCGCCGTTTAACCTGGAAACGGCAAGGGCACACTATGCAAAGCAAGTCGTCAATGATGATGCTACCGGCACGCGTCGAGCGGGAGATTGCTCTGGCGCATGACCGCAGTGAGACGGTCATCGGCTGTTTCCAGATGGGCGTGGTGATTTTCTTCGCGCTTTTTTATCTGTTGTCGCCGTCACCCGTAGATATGACGCTCGACCCGGCAGTAACCAGCACGCTCGGCCCCTGAATGAGCGCGGTGCTGGCCAAGCCAGTGCCGTGGGCGCTGTCACTGTATTTTGTCGCGACCGTGTTGCGGCTGGTCTGGAGTAAATATAGCCGCCTGCCGCCTTGGTCGCTGGTGGTTTCGATCGTGCTGGATATGCTGCTGTTGATGGGCCTCATCTGGAGTTTTCATATTCAGTATCAGCAGCCGCCGGCGTTTTACCTGAAGGCGCCCACGCTGCTGTATGTCTACATTTTCATCGCCCTGCGCGCGTTGCGCTTTGAAGAGCGATACGTGTTGATCGCCGGTGTCGTTGCCGCGGCAGGCTGGCTATCGCTGGTCGCGTATGCGGCTTTTTTCGATAGCCGCCCGGATATGGTGACGCACAATTACGTCGACTATATGAACCACTCGTTGATTCTCTGGGGTGCGGAAATTGACAAGATCGTTGCCATGCTGATGGTGAGCCTGCTGCTATTTCTGGCCATCCGCAACGCGCGCCACGTGATGGTGCGCGCGCTCGCGGAGGGCGAAGCCGCGCATGACTGGAAACGATTCTTCTCTCGAGATGTGGCCGAACAGATCACCGCCGCTGACGAACGGATTCAGCCCGGCCAAGGGCGCATCTGCGAGGCGGCGGTCATGTTCCTGGACTTGCGCGGCTTTACGGCGCTCTCGCGCATGCTGCCGCCCGATCAGACCGTGGCGGTGCTGGGTGACTATCAGGCGAGGATGGCGTCGATCATTCGCCGACACGGCGGCTCCATCGATAAGTATCTGGGCGACGGCATCCTCGCCAGTTTTGGCGCGACGCGCCCATTGCTGACCTATGCCGCCGATGCCCTCAATGCAGTCGATGAATTGATGGCCGAGGCAAAACAATGGAGCGAGCATCGCGTCTCGCAAGGTCTGCCACCCGTGAATGTCGGTGCCGCCGTGGCGTCCGGCAGCCTGCTGTTCGGCGCGGTTGGCGACGCCACGCGGCTCGAGTACACCATCGTCGGCGACGCCGTCAATCTGGCAGCCAAGCTGGAAAAGCAAACCAAGGTTGAAAAGGTCCGCTCACTGACCGATGCTTCCACCTACGCATTAGCGCGCCAGCAGGGCTACAGCGTGGAAAAAGAATTGCGTCAGGCGCGCACGGTCGGCGGGGTTGAGCTTCCTCTTGATTTGGCGGTGCTGGCGTGAGGCCTGCAGCCTATGCCGGGATTAGCGATGCGAAAGCTCGAACTTCAATTTGCTCGGGCAACGAATAAAAGCAGAGACATGCTTTTCCTGATTCAGAACTATTTGGTGGCAGATCACAATTTGATTTTCCGCCGATGAAACGAACACCGTCCGCCGCCTGTTGGTTTGCTTCTCAAACTTCAGTCCAAGCGATCGCACGAATCTGCGCTGCGTAGCGACATTTCAAAACGTTGACGACATCGCGACCAGGAAATTCTAAGATTTTTCGGCAGACGAAAACGCCGAACCCATCAAGCTGATATCGGCCCTGGCGATGCCAACCTTCCGCGCGAATTCAGGCCACTCTCGCACGACGCTTCGAATCTCCTCGATCATGGTTTTCGCCGCGGGCTCGTGCAAACCGTAGTACGCGGCCGTCTCAACGGCCGTGTCCAGATCCGGCCGATTGTCCGACTCGTCAATCGCCAGCGCGTGGTCCGACTTTTCAATACTCGGGTTCATGTCGTACGCCGGGGAAAGCCGCCAGCCATTCGCCGTCAGGATGAAGCCGTGGTTTCTCAAGTGGTCGTCGCGATTGCCCACCATGATGTTGAACACGACACGCTTGAACAACTGCGCCTGATCAGCGGCGATCTGATTTCTGGCACCACTTTTCTGGATGAACTCGACGATTTCCAGGTAGCTGCCTGTCGCGCCGTCGGACTTTCGCAGCAGCGTCATCGCCGAGGAGAAGAACCGACGACGTCCATCAGCACGGTCAAACCGCTTGACGCAAAACGTGTGGTGCGCAGAAGCGAGCTTCACGACACGAGCCTCGGGGACCTCGATGCCGGCGGCACTTGCAAGCTGGTGCACCACCCACTCCCAGCCACCGACATCTCGCACGTCCTCGCGGCTGGGGAATTTGGCGATCCACAGGCTGCCATCCTTGTCCGTAAAGTTTGCCTTGGGGCGGGCGCCGCCGAGTGACGCGCCCGGCGCGACCAGAACAGCGAGCCACTTTCTCAATTTTTCCAGGTTGTCGATTTTCTTCGCACTTAACTCGAACGCAATCGCTTCCATCTCGCGCAAACTCGTCAGTGGCGGTGCCGACAATGGATGCGCTGCAAGGAACCCTGAGTTCGCGTCTTGCCGAAAACGCAGCGCGCCCTGGCGCGTCGCATCCTGTACGCCCAGCAGGAAGTCCCACGCATGAAGTGTGCGTGGAGCGCGACCCTCGTCCTTTGCCTCAAGCGCCTCGCGCCGCTGCATCAACACCTGGCCCCAGCGATCCGGCGAAGAATCCAGGAAAACACCGAAATTGCCCGCCTCCGGCCTCGGGAAAAATGGTGCCTTGTCCAGTGTGAGGTCAGGGTCCAGTTCAAATGCGATTCGCTGCTTCAACCACGCGTCGCCGTAGCGAAAGCGCACTTGCCCTCGGTCGTACGAGAGACTACCGACTAACTGGAGCTCGCCGACAAAGTCAGCGTCGATCCAGACTTCTAGCGTTGACGGATCACTTTTCATTGGGTACCCGGTTCTTTCGTGTTTGCGGTAGTTCCAGGTCCTGAAGGCGGCGGCCCAGTTCGTCGTCCTTCGCGATATGTGCAAGGTCGTTTTCCAGCCGCAATACGCCAAGAATTTTCGAGTAAGTGCCCAGCGTGACTGCGGGATCGCCATTCTCTGCACGGTGCAGTGTGACCCGTGAGATACCTGCACGCTCCGCAACTATTTCTGCGGAAAACTTGCGTCGCAGGCGAGCAAGACGCAGGCGCCCGCCGAGGCCTGTCAGCAGGGCTCGTTCAGGGGCAAACATTGGTTGGGCTTTAGCGGGCATAATGTTTCATATTATATACGATATAGTTATTTAATGTATATAACAAGATACATATTCTTCGGATTAGCGGTCGCAGCTTCTCGGGCATTCGCAAGCGTGACGGCGGCAACCAACACTAGCAAGAAACGTCTTTAACCGATTTGCCACGTTGATTTCTGTGTCCATAGCAAAGCGGAAAAACAAGCCTCAAGCAGGCAGCGCTGTTCCCGCCTGCCAGCGATGGTTCTCCATTTCGTCCAACAGTGCTGCCAATGTATCGCGGGCCGCTGCCTGATGAACAGGCAGCACCAGCACATCGCCGCGCTTTGCCCAATGCAGCAGGCGACGTGCCGCATCGACTTCATCGGCAACCGTTTCGATGCAGGCGACGGAATAACCACCGGCCAGCAAACCAGCTTTCAATAACGCCGGCACGTCGCCCAGAGCGCGGCCGCGCAGCATGCCCGGGATCTCCTTGATGACGATGAACGCGGGGTGGCTTTGCGCCGCCACGCGCGCGAGTTCGCCGATGGCCTGATCGCTGCGATTGCCGGCCTGGCCCAGCAACAAACCGAGGCGACCTTCCACCCCAGCCTCCGCGTGTTGATCGCGAAGCAGCGATCGGCTGGCCGCCAGCAGCATCGCGAGCCCGTCCGGATTGTGGGCATAGTCGATCAACACCGTGATGCCACCCACCGCCCAGCGATTGAGGCGGCCTGGATTATCGCTGCGCGTGCTGCCGAATCGCTTGAGCTCGGCGGCGATGATCTCCGGCGCAACGCCGACGGCGGCTGCGGCCAATGCGGCCGCGGCGATATTGCCGATGTTATAAGCCGCCGCACCGCTCAACGTCAGCGGCAGTTCGGCGATGGCACCCAGGCAAAATCGATTACCGTTTTGTGTGAGCCACAGTTGCCCATCGTCGAGACCGCAAGTAGCACCGCCCGCTGCACGCAGTTTCACCAGCGCATCATGCGATTCTTGCCGCGCGAACAGTGCAATTCTGCATTCCTGCGTCTGCGCATATTTCAACAGCACAGGGTCGTCTGCATTCAACACCAGCGTGTCTTCAGAGCCAAGCGCGCGCGCTGCCACCAGTTTTACGCTGGCCAAATCCTCCAGGCTGTCGATGCCGTATTCGCCAAAATGGTCTGCGCTGATATTGGTGACGATCGCTACGTCCGCCCTCTCAACCGCAAGGCCCCTGCGCAGAATCCCGCCACGCGCCGTCTCAAGCACCGCAGCTTGAACGCGTGGATCGCGCAGCACCAGCCGTGCGCCAGCCGGCCCGGAAAAATCACCCTCCCCGACACGCACGCCACCGACCACAACGCCCTCGGTACTCGAAAAGCCAACGCGATCCCGATACTTGACTTCGGATGCGGCAATCAATGCCGCCAACAATCGAACCGTGGTGGTCTTGCCATTGGAGCCTGTGACGAGAATTTTCGGGATATCGTGCAAGTGATGCCACGGTACGCTCGCGGCTGCCGGCAATGCGCTCAAGGGCCAGGTGCGGCTGCCGGCGCCTTCGCCGATGGAAATGTTTTCGTCGTCAGCCAACAGGGCGACATGATGCTGCCGCGCGGCGATGCGCAATGCAGCCAGCGCCGGATTTCCTTCTGCGGCTGCGCGCGCGACGAACGCGGCCGCCACTGTCGAAAACAACACCCCTGAAAAATGCAGTTGATCGAACGGCGGGTCGGCATCCGTCTTTGCGCCAACCGCAAAGACACCGCTGGCCTGTTCCCACGCCCATTCGTTCACCTCGGTGGCGGTGAGCAATGCATCGACCGGTGCAGCGATGGCGAGCAGCGTGCCTTTGGCGTGCTGACGAATCACGACAGGCTGCTCGACCCAGCCGAGTGCCGCCCGTAACGCGGTGACCAGCTCGCGCCAGCGTTCATGCGCGCCAGACGATTGCGCCGTCGGCCCCAGCGTCTCGAGCACGGCACCAGTCCCCGCAAAAAACCAGTTATGCCCCAGCAGGCGTCGTGAATCGGCAAAGCAGGTGTTGGGTTCCGGTTCGTCCGGCGTGAGAGGCGTGCTCAGTCTTCGCTTTCTTTGACAAACCGCAATCCGCGTTCGTCGCGGACGAATCCTGCCGCCTCAAGTGCGGCATCGCTGGAGAGACTTTGCTCATCAGGTTCAGCGCCGTCGTTTGCATCACTGCCAAGCTTGGTCGCCTTCGCTGATGCCGCACCACTGGCTGATGCGGCTGCGGGCGCACCGGCTGGACGAAACTTGGTGACCTGTTTCCATGATCGCGCCAGCGCATCGGCGAAAATGAGCAACAAATCGCCCTGCTTGCCCATGTGCAATGCGGCGTCGATTGCTTCCTGCTCGTCGGGAATAATGCTGATGGCGCTCTCTGGTACACCGCGACTTCTCAGCACATTGGCGATCATGCCCGGTACCTCGTCGCCGTCACGACCGCGCAGCGAATCGTCGCGGCGGCAGATGTAATGATCGAAGCGTCCGGCGACGGCCTCAGCGATGGCAACGATATCTTCATCGCGCCGGTCGCCCGGTCCGGCCACAACGATGATGCGCCTGCCATTGACATCGAGCCGCTCGGCCAGATCGGCCATGACACCGACCGCATGCGCGTTGTGTGCGTAATCGAAAATCACTTTGAATGGATGCTCGTCGAACACGTTCATGCGGCCCGGTGCCTGATAGAACGTGGTGTCGAATGTACGCAAGCCCTGACGAATGGCATCGAGCTTGATGCCAAGCGCGAACGCCATGGCGGCGGCGAACATCGCGTTCTGCACGTTGTGCATGGCGCGGCCTTCGAGTGTGGCGGGGATCAGGTGCGTCCACAGCAAAGGAATGTGCCCGCCCTTGTCATAGATGGTGATCATCTGGCCATTCACACCCGCTTCGAGTGCACAAGCGCGGCCACCGGCGCGGATGTGTTCGCGCACCACAGCATGCTGCGGATTGACGGTGACATAGCAAATACTCTTGGCTTCGGTATCAGCCGACATCTTGATGACATTCACGTCATCCGCATTCAGCACGGCGCAGTCTTTGGCGACTTCGACGATGATGCGTTTGACTTCAGCAAGCTGCTCCAGCGTATCGATACCTTTCATGCCCAAATGATCGGCCTGCACATTGAGCACCGCACCAACGTTCACGAACGGCACGCCCATGCCCGCACGCAGCAGACCTCCGCGCGCGATTTCGAGGATGGCCATATCGATCTGGGTATCGGCCAGCACCATGCGCGTGGCCACCGGCCCGGTCATGTCGCCTTCGACTGTGCGTTGACCGTCGATGTAAACGCCATCGGTGGTAGTAAGGCCGGGGGTGAATCCCGCCATCTTGGTGATGTGCGCCAGCATGCGCGAGGTCGTCGTCTTGCCGTTGGTGCCGGTGATGGCCGCAATAGGAACGCGCGACGGTGTGCCAGCCGGGAACAGCATATCGATCACCGGCCCGGCCACATCACGCGGCGTGCCTTCGGATGGTGCCACGTGCATGCGAAAGCCGGGAGCTGCGTTGACTTCGCAGATGCCGCCGCCGACCTGTTTGTAGCTCTCGGTAATATCGGGAATCAGAAAATCCACGCCGCCCACATCGAGGCCAATGGCCGTAATCGCGCGCACGGCCATATCGCGATTGTCGGGGTGGATCACATCGGTGACATCGGTGGCGGTGCCGCCTGTCGATAAATTCGCGGTGGAGCGCAGCATCACGACCTGATCTTTTGCCGGAATCGAATCAGGTGTCATTTCCACGCGTGCAAGCATCATGTCGGCTTGTTCGTCGAGCGCGATGCGCGTCATGACTTTTTCGTGGCCCACGCCACGGCGCGGGTCTTTGTTTACCTCATCCACCAGTTGCCGCACGGTGGACATGCCGTCGCCGACCACGTGGCCCGGTGTGCGGCGGGTCGCGGCGATTAACTCGCCGTTGATCACCAGCAGACGATGATCGTCTCCGGTCAAATAGGTTTCAACGATGACCGATGAAGAGTGTTCCTCGGCCGCCTCAAAGCCTTTGCGAACTTCATCTTCGGTCATCAGGTGGATGGAAATGCCGCGGCCGTGATTGCCGTTATACGGTTTGGTCACCACGGGATAGCCGAGGCGCTTGGCAGCGGACACCGCGCGATCAGCCGAGCGCACCAATTCCTGGCGCGGCACCGGCAGTCCGCGTGCAGCGAGAATTTTATTTGTCTCCTCCTTGTCGCCCGCGAGCTCAACAGCGATATAGCTGGTGCGGCCCGTTACGGTCGCCTGAATACGCTGCTGCCATTTACCGTAGCCTAATTGGATGAGTGATTGATCGTTCATGCGTAGCCACGGGATGCCGCGCTCCTCGGCCGCACGCACCAGCGA
>JAJAYN010000347.1 GCA_026786225.1 Burkholderiales bacterium
CACCAGCACATTGATGTCGTGCGCAAGCTGCATCATCTCGCCGTCAGTGAGCACCTCGCCACCGAACGCGATCACGATCGTGCGCTCACCGAATTCATGGATGAATGGCGTCGCGCTACGGAACCACTTTACAAAAGCTTCGAGTTTTTTTGCGTCGTTTTTGGCCATGTCAGCCGGTGTTGAAAATGTGTGGGGAGGGAGGCGAGCGCTATTTTAGCGAGAAGCGGCAGCCGGTGCGCAGGGATTTATGCCGGGCCGTCAAGGTCGCCAAAGCGCGCTGCCAGTGCGGCAATCGCCGCGAGCCCGGCAGTTTCAGTCCTCAACGTGCGCGGGCCGAATTTGACAGCCACAACGCCGTGCGCCACGGCGCGCGACATCTCTTCCTCGGCGAAGCCCCCTTCGGGTCCGATCAGAAGGGCAATTGATTTTGAGGCATCGATACTGCCCAGCAATGACTGCTCAGCTGAGGGATGCATCAGCAGGCTGACGCCATCATTCGGTTTGGACAGCCACTGGCCCATTGTTTGCAAGCCATGCACAAGCGGTACGCGATTGCGCCCGCATTGCTCACATGCCGCGACGGCAATCGCCTGCCAATGTGCGACGCGCTTCTCCGCACGCTCACCGTCGAGTCTCAGCGTCGCGCGTGCCGTGGCAATTGGCGCAATTTCGGTCACACCGAGTTCCACTGCCTTTTGTACGATCAAGTCCATCTTGTCTGAAGTTGCCAACGCCTGGACCAGCGTGATGCGGATAGGTGCTTCGCGCTCAACCGGGTCAAAGGCGGTAAGGATGACGCTGCCACTGCGTTTACCGACATCGACCAACGTTGCCGCAAACTCGCCACCTTCCCCGTCGAACAAGGTAATCGTGTCGCCAGCGGCAACACGCAAAACTTGCAAGTGCCGCGCCACCGCTTCGCCAACGTCGAATGCCGTGCCGGGGTTGATCGGGCGCGGCAATGCATTGGGGGAGAAAAAGCGCGGGGCAGACATGACGGAAGTAGGTGCAGACTTTGGAGGAAGGTGGTGCCGGAGTATTATAGCGGCGCGTTGTTCGTCACCCAGACTGCCTCAACGTCCTTTCTCCGTGTCAAAACGACCTTCAAAATGCAGCTTCTCGAACCCTTGCAGCAATCCGATTTTGGCGGCCAACCCGCCGCAAGCCCGGCCACAGATGCATTTCCCCAGACCGCGCAATTGGTCCAGCCGGTTATCACCTTGGTGCAGGATGTCGCCGCACGCGAGCTCATGCCGCGCTTCAAACATGTCGCGGCAGAACGAAAACACGATGGCTCCATTGTCACCGAAGCTGATCGCATGGTGGAGGCCGCGCTCGCCGAGGCGCTTCCGCACATTTTCGATTGCCCGGTACTTGGCGAAGAAATGCCTGAGATTGAACAGAAAACCATCTGGCGCGACGCCGACTGGTGCTGGTGTGTTGACCCACTCGACGGCACCGCGAACTTCGCCAGCGGCAAACGCTACTTCGGCGTTTCTGTGGCGTTGATGCATCATCGCAAGAGCGTGCTCGGCGTCGTGCTTGACCCGAACAACGGTGAAGTCTTTCATGCAATGCAGCACGGCGGCGCATTTCTCGATGGCAAACGCCTGAAACTGCTTCCTGCCAAACGCCTGGCCGAAGCGCACGTTGAAGTCGGTCGCTACAAACGCCTCGGCAGGCTGGGCACAGCACTGCTTGCGCACAAGCCTTTCCGGAAACTCACTATGAGCGGCGCATCGGTTTTGCAATGGAGCCATATGGCTTGCGGGCGCGTCGATGCCTTTCTTCACGCGGGCGAACAACCGTGGGATTACGCAGCCGGCGCCTTGATTCTCGAAGAAGCAGGTGGGCGCATTGCCTCGCTGCAACACGACGACTACTGGCGTCCTGACCATCCGCAGGAATGGTCAAAATCCGTGATCGCCGCGCGTCACCCGGCTTTGTTTGATGAGTGGAAGCGCTGGGTGCGCAGCCACCTTTGACACGGCGTCAGAAACGTAGAAGCAGTACGCCGCCCCAGTTTGACGAACGCCGCATATGGCGGGGAAAAAGCGAAGTAATTACAACTCCAGCACTGGGGCGGCCTCCAGGCAGAAAATGGTTGGAAAGCCTCACCAAATGGCGATTTCCACAATCGCACCGCCAGGTAACGCGATGGCGATCGCGTCGACCGAACTCAATGGGCTGGCCTAGAAATCCGGGTGATCGGGAATGGGTCGCTTGGACAATACACCCGGCGTACCCATGACAGTAACTGCGGGCTTTTTGCTGCCGATCGGGTTGCCCGGCGGTATGCTTTCTGCAAGTCTCAAAAACGCGGGTTGTTCGCCAGTCAACTTGAGATTTGTGTTTATGGTGAGTAGAAACTTGCGCGTTGCGCCCTGCCACGTAAGTATTGAGTAAGCCTTCCCCGACTTCGCCTGCTCGATGGACCAGTATCCGGGCCAGCCTTTGACCATCACGTCCGGCGATCTGTATACCTCGGATGTGCCCCCACCCACGATCGACAGATCCCATTCCTCGAGGGAGATAATCAACCCTTCGGCCGACCTGAATACTCTCGTCGCGTGATCGGTGCGCGCCAAGAACGCAAATCCAGGAATGGTGGCATTTAATACACCCCCAATCAACTCAAACTGGGCAAAAGGTGTTGATCTAAGGTCTACCGGAACAAAACCGAGCGATGATGAGATTTCTAGCCAAGGCTTTATCTCCTTTTGAAAATTATTTCTTTGTAGAACCTCATCACAAACATGGATGAAACCAAGCGCGATTCGCTGCTTTTCGTATCGGTTGTACACGACAACGAACTCCGGTGTGTCGAATGACGTGTAACCGCAAAACTCGATTTCGAGCGGGTCACGGATTAGACCTTGCGCGTATCCCGACAGCGACAAGCCAAGCAAGTTGAAAAGCAACGTAAGGACAAGAGCGGTTCGCAAAGTTTGACTTCCCTTCCGTGGAGTTAGATGGTTCATTCATTGAACCCTATATGATTTGCACGCCGTCCCAAGTATGAGCGACCCTTGCGCTATGCGCAAACGCAGCCCCTTCCAATCACACATGAGCGTGGAGGGGGTACTAGGGGTCAAACACGATCTACTCCCAGAGAGGGCGACAAGCAACGGCGAGACGGAACGGCAGAATTTGATTTGAGAAGGCTCAAGCATTGGTGCGGCGGCTGAGGCGAAATTGCCTGGGGAGGCGCTTGGAATGGCTATGTGCTGGTCTTTTACTGATCTCAATCAATTGGCGACATAGTCTAAGATTCCGTTCGCGCTACGATGAACGGCGTCTGAACCAGTGGCCGCGAGCGAGGACCCAAGGCAAACACACAATCGTGTTGTCTATAGAGATTTCATGGCCCAATTCACTCCAGTACTTATGTGGCAGACAAGCCGATAGACTGCCGGATTACAAAAGCGGTTCCCCCGAAGGAAAGGGTACACCGGAATGACGAGGAAGCCACTCAACATTGCCATTTGCGGCTACGGCACCGCCGCTCAGGCTGCTGCGCTATTTTTGCGCGCTCAGGGTCACGCCATCAGAATTTTTGAACGCAGCCCTGTGCTGTCACCCGTTGGCGCGGGTTTCCTGCTGCAACCCACTGGCCTCGCGGTGTTGCGTTCACTGGGTATCGCCGAACAAGCGTTAGCCTGTGGTGCGCGTATCGAGTGCTTGCATGGGCAAAATGTGCAAGGTCGGCAAGTCATGAACATTCGCTACGCCGACCTGGGCAAACATCTCCACGGCTTGGGTATGCAGCGCGGTGCGCTGTTTGAAATTCTGAAGAACGCATATCCGGAAATCGACGCCATCAACACCGGTGTCGACATCGCACGGCTCGATGCGATAGCCGGAACGTTGACCGATCACGCAGGCAATACGCACGGCCCTTACGACCTGATACTGGTTGCGGACGGTGCGCATTCAAACCTGCGCCGACAATTTCCGCATCTGGTCAAACGCGACCAACGCTATCCCTGGGGTGCGCTCTGGTGCAGCGTTGAGGATCGCATTGGTTTTTCACGGGGTGTGCTTGAGCAGCGCTATCGCGCCTCTTCAGAAATGCTGGGCATTCTGCCTGTCGGCCGGTTGCCGGGCGATACCGAAAGCACCAAACGGGTTACGTTGTACTGGAGCGTGCCGCGCGACAGCTTTGTTCAGTTTGAGCAGCAGCCGATTGAACGCTGGCGCGACAAAGTCTGCGCGCTATTCCCCGAAGCCGAGGATTTCGCCGCACAGATCACGCACCCGTCGCAGCTTGCGCGTGGCACGTATCGCGATGTCGTGATGCGCCGGTCGCGTGAAGGTCGCGTGCAATTTATCGGCGATGCGGTACACGCGATGAGTCCGCAATTGGGTCAGGGCGCAAACATGGCGTTGCTCGACGCATGGACGCTGGCGCAGTGTTTGCAGCGCGAGGCGACGATCGATATTGCATTGAAGAAATACAGCGCCCTTCGATCCAGCCATATCGGTATTTACCAGTTGATCAGCCGATGGCTGACGCCCTTGTTTCAATCGCATTCCCGCGTCGGATCGTGGCTTCGCGACACCACGTTC
>JAJAYN010000348.1 GCA_026786225.1 Burkholderiales bacterium
AATTGAACCAGGCCCAACACGCGCTTGAATTCTTTCTGCGGAAGATTGAATTCTGTTGCCGCGTCTTTGGCTTCAGCAATCTTTGGAAAGTCTGCGGCAGCCAGCGTTTGCAAGGCAAATCTGCTCTTTCCGGCTTTTACTGTGAGGCGACTTTCTTTCGTTTCCAGTGCGGTATCGGCATCTGGTGGCAAGGCGCGAAGAATATCCTGCAATTTCTTGGCACCTACCGTCAGGCTGCCTGGTTTATGTGCTGTTTCTAACTTGGCTGTCGCTTTTATCTGTACTTCCAGATCCGTCGCTAGAAAATTTACATTGTGGTCTGTTACTTCGACTAGCACATTTGAAAGGATGGGCAGGGTGTGTCGACGCTCGACAATACCGGTGACAAACTGAAGTGGGCCCAACAAAGTGCTGTTCTTAGCTTTTATTGTAAACATGATAAATATACCTAGTAGTAATAGATAAGGATGTGGTGATTTGCTTAAAACATACTTATTTGCTATGAATTCAATTGCTTGGAGCAACCCGAATATCCGTACAAGAGCATGATTCGCTGTGGGTTACTGTGGGTAAAGTAAGGGAATATCTGAAGGCATAATATTCAATCGACTTATCCACATTTCATTCGCTTGTTATCTTGGCGTATTGCAGTTGGTTATTCGCATGTTCGTTACGGGAGATCAGCCACGAAGTATTTGCATGAGCAAAGAATGGTCTCTGGCGATCATCTGATCGGCTTCGACTAACTCACGGACTTTGCGACACGCATGCAAAACGGTCGTGTGATCACGTCCACCGAAAGCCTCGCCAATTTCCGGCAGGGACATTGGCGTTAACTCTTTGGCCAACGCCATGGCAACCTGCCGTGGACGGGCTAGTGAGCGCACGCGCTTTTTGGAATACATTTCGGATACTTTTATCTTGTAGTAATCAGCGACAGTCTTTTGAATGTTATCAATGGAAATTTGGCGATTGAGAACGGCAAGCAGATCCTTTAGCGCTTCTTTCGCGGCACCTACAGATATGGGTACATTGTTGAAGCGGGTATACGCCAGCACACGTTTCAGGCCGCCTTCGAGTTCGCGTACGTTCGACCGTATGTGCTTGGCAATGAAAAAAGCGACTTCCTCATCAAGCGGAATGCCTTCGCTTTCCGCTTTCTTGATCAGGATGGCCACCCGCATTTCCAGCTCAGGAGGTTCTACTGAAACGGTCAGGCCCCAGCCAAATCTGGAAATAAGACGGTCATCAATATTGGCTATTTCTTTTGGGAAGCGGTCGCTGGTGATGACAACCTGCTTGCCACCTTCAATCAGGGCATTGAACGCGTAGAAGAATTCTTCCTGGGTACGCGACTTGCCACCGAAAAACTGGATATCGTCAATCAGCAGTAAATCGAGCGTGTGATATGAACGCTTGAAGGCATCAAATGCTTTGTGCTGATAAGCCTGTACGACATCGGTTACGAATCGTTCGGCATGGATATAACGAATATTGGCGTTTGGATTGTGTTCGAGGAGCAGGTTTCCAATCGCCTGCACCAGATGTGTTTTACCCAAACCGGTCGCACCATATACAAATAGCGGGTTGTAAGCCTGGCCGGGATTTTGTCCAACTTGATGGGCTGCCGCGCGGGCGAGTTGATTTGCCTTACCGCCGATAAAGCTGGCGAACGTAAACGCGGGGTTGATGCGATGGCCTGCGGCGCGATTGTTTACGGCAGCCGCCGCGTACGGTAATGTTCCAGCGACTTCACCTGCGTAGCCTGACCCTCCGGATGCGCCGCTCTGGGCGCCCAATTCTTGCACGGTGGGATCGCGCTCTGAAAGTACGGCTTCACTGGCCACGGGCCCCTCAAGCAATGCCAGTTCAATGGAACATGGCCGGGCAAAATACTTCTCGCCGGCTTGTTCGACCCGAGCGAGGATACGGTCTTTGGCCCACTGCAGCACAAAGCGATTGGGTGCAAGCAGCGTAAAGTTGTCCCCGTCCTGTAGAAAGCTAAGCGGCTTGATCCACGTCGTGAACTGGTGTTGAGAAAGTTCTTTTTTGAAGTCTTCAACGCAAGAAAGCCATAACGGGTGCATAAACGGTATGGGCATTCAGAAGGTTGTGGAGGAGAAGACGGCGGAAGTAGCGGGCAAAATGGTGCGGATAGGGCATTGGATTTACCAGCAGACGCTGTCGGCGCCAAAGCGCAAATAAAACGGCAACAAGCACGGCAATTCCGTCAAGTGCGACACCACGATTTTACCCTTTCCCGGAACACTTATCCACAATCCGGGGAGCGTTTGGCAGGGTCGTTTGGTTGTTGCAAGGGGGGCGTTTACAGGCAGACTGGGACGTGATGAAAGTTTCGTTCGGGCGGCTCGCCTGAGCGAACCAATGGGTTAACACCTTGACTAGGAAGATAAAAAAACGCGATAATGCCGAGTTCTGCCCGCAAAACCACAGAGGGCGGCTGAACCCACATTTTTCCAGTTAGTAATCAAGAGTAGAGAATAATCATGAAACGTACTTATCAACCTTCCGTCGCGCGTCGCAAGAAAACCCACGGCTTCAGAGTTCGCATGAAAACTGTTGGTGGCCGCGGGGTGATCAACGCACGTCGCGCTAAAGGCCGCGCGCGCATCGCCGTCTAGACGGTTTCGCAAGTTGCAACACCTCGCCGGCACAGCACAGTCCCTGCCGACGCAAGTTGCAGATATCGCGTTTTCAGAAAAAGGTCGTGGCAAAGGCAAAAGGTTTTGCCGACACCACAGACTAATTCAGCGCGAGGTCGTCGACCTGCTTAAGGACGGCGCGCGCATTAATCGCGCGGAGTTTTTTGTGAGACTCGGTGAGAACAAGCTTGGATATGCGCGTATGGCAGTAGCGGTCCCGAAGCGCATCCTCAAACTGGCGGTCGACCGCAATCGCGTAAAGCGATTGATTCGGGAAGAGTTTCGCCAGAGTAAGGTGCGAGCGATCCCTGCGGATTTGCTGGTGACTTTACGTAGCGCGGTCACGGTTGGCCCAAAGGGCCGAAAAGTTCTAAAACAGCAACGTCTGCAGTTGCAGCGGACGCTCACGCAGCTATTGGGTGATATCGCGCGTCGTTTCGGCGCAGCGGCGTAGGTGCCCGTATATGCCCGCGATTGCGCCTGCACCCCCGTCCATGGCCGCGCGCACTTTGTTGTGTTTTGTACGCGCATACCAATATGTGTTTAGCCCGCATTTCGGCACGCAATGCCGCTTTACGCCTACCTGCTCGCACTATGCCGTTGATGCGCTGACTAAATATGGCGCGTTAAAAGGGAGCTACCTGACATCTCGGCGACTGTTGCGTTGTCATCCCTGGTGCCCCGGTGGATATGACCCGATACCGTAATTCGATTCAAGCAAACCCCTCCCGCTAATGTCCCTCTTTATTTTGTGAGCTTATGGATACGCAACGTCTTATTGCGCTGATTGTCTTTACTTTCTCTGGCCTGATGTTATGGGAGGCGTGGAACAAACATAACCGCCCCCCGGTTCCACCGGCACCGGTGGCGCAAACCCAGGCGAACACGCCGTCGCCAAGTGGCGCGACCGAAAAAAGTGTGCCTATGGCAGCAGGAACGTCGAGCACAGTCGCGCTCGGGGTTCCACTTGCCACAACGGACTCACCGAGTAGTGCCGTGCCTGGGGTGAGCGCAGCAAAGACTGCAAAGCGGGTTTTGGTCAAAACAGACCTCCTCTCGGTAGAATTGGACACACACGGTGGAGACATTCGTACCGTAACGTTGCTGAAGCATCCCGCTCACGGTGACGCCAAACATCCATTCAACTTGTTACAAGACAAAGTTGGCGCATACTTTGTTGCACAGTCAGGGTTGTTAGGGCAAGGC
>JAJAYN010000349.1 GCA_026786225.1 Burkholderiales bacterium
ACCGAAAAATCGATTCAAGCTGAATTGCGCGATATCGCCAGGGACCGCACCACGTTGGTGATCGCGCACCGACTCTCCACGATTATTGACGCCGATCAGATTCTGGTCATGGACCTGGGGCGCATAGTAGAACGAGGCAACTTCCGTGAATTGATTGAGCAGAATGGTAGTTCGCAGAGATGTGGCGCTTGCAGCAGCAGGAAGAGGCGACGGCAATTTAGCGCATCGCGGCGACTGGTCTATTTCGGAAGGAATTGTCACGAAACTCCAATGCCCGCGCGCCTTCTGGCGTATTTAGTTCTGTAAACCCGCGCCAGTACTAGACTTTCACTTTTGCCGTACAGTTGGCGACAACACATTTCCACGCGCCCGCGCTTTGTCACCGGGTTTGATATTTGCGAAAAGCATGGCTGCGGTACGCAACGCCTCGCCGCATTCGGTGTCGGTCAAACGTTCGCGTCCATTTTCACAAAGTGCAGCACGCGCAAACGAACGGGTGCGTATGAGCTGCTCTTCCTGACGTGTGTAGGTTGTCAATGCCGTGTTGAAAAGATAGGCGCGACGCGGCGTGATGCCATCGATGCAGCGTTCTTTCTGCGTCTCGGGTTTTGCCTGCAGGCACTTTGTGCCGCTCAGAAAGCGCTCCTGGTTTGCCTTCCAGGTTTCCGCAATATCGACCGCGAACACACCGCTTTCAACGGTGGACTCAATCAGCAGGGCGGGCGATTCTGATCGTGGCGCCAACGTATTGTTTTCGAGTCGGTCATAGATGTCGGTAAACGCGCCCTTGTACAGCGCACAACCAATTCTCGCCGCCTGAATGCACTCTTCTCCAGCGTACACATCGCCGACATAAATCAGTTTTACCCGGGCTTTGTCTTTCGCATCTTCGGCAAGCGTGAATACATGATCAACGACGCAACGCCAGATAGTCGACGCGGCGTCATCGCTGAGGCAGTCGTCGCGGATAAAAAGGTAGCCATCTTTCCAGCCCGACGCTGCTTTTTGCGCTGCCAGGGCCTCAGTGGAAGTACCGCGCTGCAATACGTTCAATACAAATTCGCTGGCACCATGCCGTACCGATATCTCCAGACGCAATTTATCTGGCGTCGGGCCAACCAATGTCTCAGCCACAACGCGAACCGGGGCGTCCATCAAAACGACCGGTGCCGCGTGAGCTGCACTCATAAAAAACCACACGAAAGCCATGAGCGAATAGCGCTTCATGGAAGCAGAAAACCCTTGAGCGCATCTAATACCTTCCCTGGCGCTTCCTGCATCATGCTGTGACCAGCCTCGGGAAGTGTGATCATGGTCACGTTTGCCAGGCGTGCGGCGAGCGCTTTGGCCGCCTTGGCAGGGGTTAACAGATCATTGCTGCCCGCGACGATCAAAATAGGTATCGCGATGGCGGCAAGCGTCGCATCATCCATTTCAAATGCGCGGCAAGCGGTGAGATCCTTCGCCATTACGCCGGGGCGGCTTTGTGCGAGCGATCTCGCCCCGGCCATCATGGTTGAGGTGCCGGGCGTGGCATTTCTGCCCCATTTCAACTGTGGTGCGTGACCCCAGATATTGAGCATGTCCATTGCGTCGTTGGGACGGTTCAGCGCTGCGTCCATCAACGTATCGGAGACCGGCATCGGCACGCTGGCGCCGATTAATGCGATTTGCGAAACGCGTGACCGATAGCGCGCGGTCGCGTCAAGCGCGACGAGTGAACCCATGCTGTGGCCAACCAGCGCCGCGCTCGCAATGTTGCCGTTGTCGAGCAGATTCATGAGCCAGTCGGTATTTGCCGCGATGGATACTTTCGCATCGCCAAAACTCTTTCCGTGACCCGGCAAGTCCGGCGCGAGCGCATTCCAGCCGTGATGCGCGAAGTAGCGCGCCTGCAATGTCCATACACTGTGGTCATTGGCTGTGCCGTGAATGAATAGGACGCTCGGCTTGGAGGCATCGAATTTTTTGCCTCCGGTATAGACGTAGGCAGGCTGCTGCTGCACGAGAAACCTCATGCGCCAGCCGCCTTGCCTGCGGCGTATAGCGCCTTCGACAAGTCTTCCATCAGGTCATCGGCGTGCTCGATACCGATCGACAACCGGATGGTGCCCTCGCTGATGCCTGCAGCCTTTAACGCATCGGCGTCCATCCTGAAGTGCGTGGTGGACGCAGGATGAATGACGAGTGATTTGGCGTCGCCGATGTTGGCCAGGTGTGAAAACAGTGACAGCTTCTCGATAAAAATCCTGCCCGCGTCTTTCGCGTTTCCACTACCACCTTTCAGGTCAAAGCTGATTACTGCGCCAGCGCCGTCTGGCAATAACTGCTTCGTCAGCTCGTGATCCGGATGCGATGCGAGCTCGGGATAGGTGACGTGTGCGACGGCTTTGTTGAGCGACAAAAATTGCGCGATCTTGCGCGTGTTTTCCACGTGCCGTGGCATGCGCACATGCAGCGTTTCGAGCCCCTGCAAAATCTGGAAAGCAGTCATCGGTGCCATCGCTGCGCCAAAGTCGCGCAGGCCTTCGCGGCGCGCACGCAACGCGAACGCAGCCACCGAGGACTCCTCAGACATCACCATGCCGTGAAAGCCGTCGTAGGGCTCGGTGAGTGTGGGGAATTTTCCAGAGCGCTCCCAATCGAAAGTCCCACCGTCGATCAGCACACCGCCAATCACCACGCCATGGCCGGATAGAAATTTGGTGGCCGAATGCATCACGATGTCTGCGCCCTGTGTGATCGGTCGCGACAGGAAGGGTGTTGTCAGGGTGGCGTCAACCATCAGTGGCAAGCCGGCGTTATGTGCAAGGTCTGCGACGGCCGGGACATTGAGTACATCAAGGCCCGGATTACCCACCGTCTCACCGAACACCAGGCGCGTATTGGGCCGGATCGCTTTTTTCCAGGCGTCGAGATCGCGGCCATTTACGAATGTCGTTTCAATGCCAAATCGTGGCAGGGTGTAACTCAATAAATTATGCGAGCCGCCGTAAAGAGCATTGGACGCAACGATGTGCGAACCGGCACCCATCAGCGTGGCAATAGCCAGATGAAGGGCAGCCTGCCCACTGGCTGTTGCGATCGCGGCAGGCGCGCCTTCGAGCGCGGACATGCGTTCTTCGAATACCGACAGCGTCGGATTGGAAATTCGCGAATAGACGTGCCCCGTGCGTTCCAGATTAAACAGCGACGCGGCGGTTTCGGTATCAGGGAATACGAAGGACGCCGTTTGGTAGATCGGTACCGCGCGTGCGCCGGTCGTAGGATCTGGCGATTGGCCGGCGTGAACGGCAAGTGTATCGAGACGGGGATATTTCGGTGAGGACATTGTTGTCGGTATTCAGAGGCTTGCGATTGAAATCTAAGCCGGCGCATGAAATCTTGCCAGAACGACATTCCTTTGTTAAGGTGTTGGACAAATCACAAATTGGTGGCCAGGTGCAACTCTCCATTTCTCCTATTATCGCGACTTTTAGCGCGACGCTGATGTTTTGCGTCGCAACGTGCGCGGTCGCACAGACGCCGCGTAACACCACCAAAGTAAAGCCTGCCGCCGCCCGTGCCAAGCCGACCGGCGTTGCCGATTTCAACAAGGATGGCATGCCGAATCTGCAATCGCATGCCTTCATGGTGTTTGACCCGATCACCGGGCGCGCCTTGTTTTCCAAGAATGCCGATCAGGCGGTACCGATTGCGTCGATCACCAAACTGATGACGGCGATGGTGGTGCTTGAAGCCAAGCTGGATATGGACGAGGCGCTCATCGTCGACAAGGACGATATTGACATGCTCAAGGGATCGCGGTCGCGGATTCCGGTTGGCGCGGCCTTCCGCCGTGAAGATTTAATGCGCCTGGCCTTGATGGCATCAGATAACCGCGCCGCGGCTGCGTTGGGCCGTACCTATCCGGGCGGCACCGTCGCATTTGTCGAGGCGATGAATGCGAAAGCGCACCTGCTGGGACTGCAGAACGCCAAATTCGTGGACCCTACCGGCCTCGCGCCAGGCAATGTGGCCAGCCCGCAGGATTTGGCATTGCTGGTTTCGGCCGCATCCACATTTCCCGAGATCCGTGAATTTTCAACTGCGCAGGAATTGCACGTCACGCTTGCGACAGGCGGGCGTTCGATGGGCTTCAACAACACCAATGCGCTGGTGCGTTCACAGGGCTGGAATATCGGCTTGTCAAAAACCGGCTTTATCAATGAAGCTGGCAAATGCCTGGTGATGCACGCCACCATTGCCAACAATCCTGTCGTGATCGTACTGCTCGACTCTTGGGGAAAACTCACCAGGATTGGTGACGCCAATCGTATCAAGAAGTGGCTGGAAACGCAGAAGGTTGCGGAGTTCGCGGCCAAAAAAGGCTGACCTCCCAGCATCGGCGACCGATTTCTGGCTGCGTGCAACCGCATTGGATATACATAACTTTACCCATCGCAGTTTGCCTTCACTCAGGCCCCATGCTCAAATGGCGGCATGAAAGTCGGCCTCTTCGTTACCTGTCTTGTAGACCTTGTCCGCCCCAACATTGGCTTTGCGACCTGCAAACTTCTGGAGGATGCTGGTTGCGAGGTGGTCGTCCCCGAAGCGCAAACCTGTTGCGGTCAGCCCGGCTACAACTCCGGCGCGCGCGATATTGCCAAGACGCTGGCCAGAAAGGTTCTCGCCGAATTCAAGCACTGCGATTACGTCGTTGCGCCTTCCGGTTCCTGTTCCGGGCAAATGAAGCTGCATGTGGTCGAGGATTTATTCAAAGGCGAACCCGAGGAAGCCGATTTCCGTGAGCTTGCGGCCAAGTGGTACGAACTCTCGGATTTTCTGGTGAACGTATTGAAGATTCAAAAGCTCGCCGCCAAATTCGATGGGACTGTGACCTACCACGATAGCTGCGCTGGTCTGCGTGAGCTCGGCATCAAGGCGCAGCCGCGTTCGTTGCTTGCACAGTCGGGATGCGCGCTGAGTGAAATGCAGGACGCCGAAAAATGTTGCGGTTTTGGCGGCACGTTTTCGATCAAGCTCGGCGAGATTTCCACGCGCATGGCGGAGAACAAGTGCGTCAATATCGGTGTGTCCGGCGCCAGCGCGGTGGTCGGCGGCGCTCTGGGCTGCTTGCTGAATATTGAAGGCCGATTGCGGCGTAACGGCGACATGAAAACGAAGTTGTACCACTTCGCGGAAATTGCTGCGGGAATGGCGAA
>JAJAYN010000350.1 GCA_026786225.1 Burkholderiales bacterium
CGCCCATGTGCTCGGCCATCGCTCGCTTGATCTGCATCGCGACATCCCGCGCCTGCTCGGGTTCGTGACACTTGGCGGGCAGGTCGCAAACCATCTCGTCAATAGACAGCACCTGACGCACTGGCGCAATTTTGTCGACGACGGCCACCGCCCGATGGTGATACCGGATGTAGAGCTCATGCCGCGCGACGACCAGCACAATATCGGGAATGCGTTTCTTTGCTTCACCGACATTGGTCAGCGTTTTAACGCCGAATTTCTTGGCCTCATAACTCGCCGCAATCAGGCACGTTGTGTCGGCCAGCATCGGTACTACGCCGACGGGCCGCCCTCTCAGCTCAGGTCTGTCCTGTTGCTCACACGAAGCAAAGTAGGAATTGAAATCTACGAGGAGTGAATTGAGTTGCATACGGATCGGCATGCGTGATGCGGCAAGTGTTGCATTCGCATCCGGTCAAACGGGATCGCAATGGGCAAGGAACGTGCGCACAAGCAATTCGATGCCAAGTTGGTCTTCGACATCAAAGCGATCAAGCTGCGGACTATCAATATCTAGCACACCGATGACATTGTCATTGACAATCAGCGGCACCACTATTTCAGAATTCGACGCCGAATCGCAGGCAATGTGTCCTGGAAAGTCGTGCACGTTAGGGACCAGTTGCGTCTTGCGCGCAAAGGCTGCGGCACCGCACACGCCACGCGGTTCAGGCCACACGGCAATGCGCACGCACGCCGGCTTGCCCTGGAACGGACCAAGAATTAATTCATTTCTGCGCACAAGATAAAACCCTGCCCAATTCAAATCCGGCAGCGTGTGAAAAATCAGCGCCGATAAATTGGCGGCATTGGCAATGAAATCGCGCTCGTCGGCTAACAATCCGCCGAGTTGCTTGTTGAGGTCAGCGTAGAAAACGCTTTTATCGGATGCATCTGGCGCAGCAGCTTGAAACATGAGAGGCAATTTCCGCGAGGGCTGTAAATACGAACAGTATAGCAATCCGTGCCAATTGCTGTGCCCGGACTATAATTTGCGTCTTGCCGATTTGAAGGATTCGTGATGTTGCGCAGAATATTTTCGCTGTTCGCTTTCATGCTGTTTTCATCGTTCGCTTTTTCACAAAATACGACTACCCCTATGCCACCCGTCGCTGCCAAAAAACCAAAAACATTTGAAAACTTCGGCGACAATCGCGTCGATGATTATTTCTGGCTGCGCGATAAGTCGGTACCGGAAGTTATCGACTATCTGAAGGCAGAAAACGCCTACACCGACGCATTCATGAATCCACACGTGGCGTTCCGTGAAACGCTTTACAAGGACATGCTGTCGCGCATCAAGGAGACCGATGAAAATGTCCCCTACAAAAAGGGTGACTACTGGTATTACTCGCGCACCGAGATGGGTAAGCAATATTCGATATATGCGCGCAAGAAAGGCTCACTTGCGGCCGCAGAGGAAGTGATCCTGGATTTGAATGCACTCGCAGAGGGCAAGAAGTTCCTCGGGCTGGGCAGTTTCTCGGTATCACCGAATGGGCAACTGCTGGCTTACTCTACAGATGTCACTGGTTTTCGCCAGTACACCCTCAATTTCAAGGATCTCGAATCGGGCAAAACGCTTGCCGATACGGTTGAACGAGTTACCTCCATTGCCTGGGCAAATGACAACAAGACGCTTTTCTTTGTCACTGAGGATAAAACCACGAAGCGTTCGGACCGACTCTACCGGCACGTACTGGGCGGCACGCCCGAAGAACTCTTCAACGAGAAGGATGAACTCTATGGCATCAGCGTCGAATCCACCCGTGACAAGGCTTACATCATCCTCGACTCTTCAAGCTCTGAAACCACCGAGCAATACCTGCTGGATGCCAACAAACCGCAGGGCACTTTTACGTCGTACCTGAAGCGCAAGGAAAACATAAAGTACTCGATTGATCACCACGGAAAACAGTTTTACATCGTGACCAATGACAAGGGCCGTAACTATCGGCTCGTTGTCGCGCCTGAAGGAAAGGCAGACCAGAAAAATTGGAAGGAGCTGATCCCGCACCGGAAGGACGTGAAGCTCGACGGCGTGGATATGTTCAAGGATTTCTTCGTGGCGATCGAAAAGACCGGTGGCCTCCCGCAGTTGCGCGTATTTGATATCAAAAGCAAAAAACCCCATAACATCAGCTTTCCGGAAGCCGCGTTTGAAGCATCGGCAGGACAGAATGCGGAATTTGATACCAGGCTATACCGTTTCAATTATGGTTCGCTGGTGACACCGGGTTCAGTATTTGATTACGACGTCGCGACGCGCGAACGCACCCTTAAAAAGCAGCAGCCCGTTCTAGGGGGCTACGACACCAAAGACTATCAATCCGAGCGCGTGCTGGTAACGGCCGCCGACGGTACCAAGGTGCCGATGTCGCTGGTATACAAGAAGTCGCTCAAAAAGAGTGGCCCGCAGCCGACATTGCTTTACGCCTACGGCTCCTATGGCATTTCGATGCCGCTGGCCTTCAGGTCTTCGCGGCTCGACAGCCATGATTTATCTGATGCACGTCTCGGCAGCCATGCCAATTGCCTCAGCACCCCCCAACATCCCCGGCG
>JAJAYN010000351.1 GCA_026786225.1 Burkholderiales bacterium
GATAGACATGAGCAAAAAATCTACTACGAGCATTCCTGACGACGCAGCCATTCGTGCGCAAGACATCGCCAGCGGAAAGCTGGTCATGCGTAAGCGCGGCGCGAACGGCGCGGTCCTGCCCGCGAAGCAGCGCGTGAATATTTATCTCGATAGCGCCATCGTCGAGCACTTCAAGGCCGAAGCTGGTGAGCGCGGCTATCAAACGCTAATCAAGGAAGCACTGAAGAACGCCATTCAAGCCGAGACGATTGAAAAAACCATTCGCCAAGTGATCTGGCAGGAGCTGAAGGAGTACAAGGTTTGAGCCGAAAACGCTTCCGGCTTTCAGGAGTAAAAGAGGGCAGACTGTCCCTCAGCTGGGAGGAAAGACCCTAGCATCCACGAGCCTTCTGGGCCGAAAAGTCCCTGAACGCCTCACCAGTGCTTGAGTTTGGCATTGAAATGACAGATTGCCAATGAACCATTAAAAGTCTATATTCAGTCCACCTATTCAATCTCTGGACGGAATCATGCGCTACTCCACTCAAGTAAAACCCATCAGTTACCTTAAGGCCAACGCAGCGGAGGTACTGGAAAAGCTGGCCGAAAACCGCCAGCCACTCATCATCACGCAGAACGGCGAGGCCAAGGCGGTCATGCAGGACCTCGCGACCTACGAGAATACGCAGGAGACGTTGGCACTGTTGAAAATATTGGCGCTGGGACAGCGTGAAGTTGAAGCAGGCAACGTTGTACGGCACGCCGACGTCGCCAAGCGCCTGCAGGCGCGCTTGAAAGCGAAAGGCCCGGTAGCCACGAAGGCCAAAAAAGCAAACGCGGCATGAGCTTCAAGGTCTTGTGGCTTGCCAGCGCAGAGCGTGATCTCGCAGAAATCGCCGACTACATCGCGGAGCATGATTCACCGGCCAGCGCGACGCACGTCGTGGAAAGCATTCTCGATGCGGCGAATTCCTTAACCCGGTTTCCGGAGGCGGGTACGTATCCCCACGAGCTTGCCGGGTTGGGTAACCACGAATACCGGCAAGTGTTTTTCAAGCCATACCGGTTGATGTATCGAATTGTTAAGATGAAAGTTTACGTCTACCTTGTCGCGGATGGTCGACGCGACATGCATGGCTTGCTCGCAAGGCGATTGTTGAAGTGATGTCTGTCGAAATAAAAAAAACCGGGAACATAACACTAATATTTTCTGAAACGCCAGAATCCGTGCGCCTTTCGGAACCAAATCGGCTGAAAGGCCGCGCCAGTGCTAGAGTTTATTTTTTCAATCAACGCTCGCTGCCATGCTGAAGGCTGATAGACATGAGCAAAAAATCTACTACAAGCATTCCTGACGACGCACCCATTCGTGCGAAAGACATCGCCAGCGGAAAACTGGTCATGCGTAAGCGCGGTGCGAACGGCGCAGTCTTGCCCGCGAAGCAGCGCGTGAATATTTATCTCGATAGCGCCATCGTCGAGCACTTCAAGGCCGAAGCTGGCGAGCGGGGCTATCAAACGTTGATCAACGAAGCATTGAAGAACGTCATTCAAGCCGAGACCAATGAAAAAACCATTCGCCACGTGATTCGGCAGGAGTTCAAGGAATACAAGGTTTGATCTGAAAGCGCCAAGGGTCATAGCTAATCTGTTTACGCTAGAAACCATTTGACTGCGACCCCTGATACTGCCCTGATACTGCGATTGTTCCGATAACGTAAATTTTTGGAGTTTTCTGCATGAATCATTTCCGTCGACCCCTGAAACTTTTTGTCGCCTTTTGCGCATGGTTCGTCGCGGCGTGTAGCTCTTCTGAAGCGCCTGTCACCGTCATCAAGCATGGCCCGTTCGAGATATTTGTGCAGGGACGCGACATCACATCGGGTGGTTTGGGGGACACCAACAACAGGGCGCGCAGCACCAGCGAAGTCACCCGTTTTTGGGTCAAGTACAAAGGCAATCTCGTCACGATCAAAGACGGTGCGGACGGTTACGCCAGTTCAACCACGAAGAAGGACGAGAGCCGCTCGATGTTCTGGCGTGCGGTTCGGCTCACTGACGCACCCACCCCGACGATTCTTGTTTCGACAACCCACTTCTGGATGATCACGGAGGAGAACGGCGCGCTCGTCACAAAAACCATCGAGGCGAGTCTCGCTGAGTACCAATGGCTTGATGCCGACAAAGGGCAGCCCACTGAGCAAAAATCCTTCGGCATTGAAAATGTAAATCCTGTTTCGGGCACAGAGCTGCGAGGCGGTCGCTGGCTGCGCATGAACGTTACCGTGCTGGACGTAAGCACCCTGCGATTGTACAAAGTCCATCCATTTATTGACGGTGCACCTGGTACTCCCTTTGCGGGCCTGCAAGCTGGCAACTCCCGTGCGATTGCGTTCTCGCCGGGGCAGACGCAGTACGTCACATACGCCGAGGGCGTCGAATACGAGAGCAAGGGGCAGCCGCGTTACTCAGCGCTCATGGTCGTTGACATTCCGAGCGCAACATCCTACGCACTGAAGCTCATTCGCAAGGTCAATCACTACTACGACTATCAGGATCTCACCCCGGAGTGGCTGGCGCATTACTTCCAATGGACGAAAAATGCGCAAGGGGTCGAGAAGCTCTCGCCGCGCGTGGACGCCAAAATCTTGCCGTGGATTGGGCGTGTCAACACGTCAATCAGTGGCGACGTCGACTATAAAATTGCCCCGGTCAGTGCGAATATCGTGCCCGTGCTGTCTGCCTTCATGGTTGATCGTATAGGCGCAAAGCAAGGCCCCGGCTACGATTCAAACAACGCCACGTTTACCCTGCCCGGGTGCGCTGGAACCATCAAGATTTATCACCACGACAAGGTGGTGCTCGCGCTCTACCCGAGCGGCGCGAGCACGACAGACTTGGCGGCGCCAGAATGTCATCCACTGGTAGCCAAAATCGGCGAAGCATTCAACGCGGAACTAAAGCGCGGCCTGCATCAGGCGCACTTTATCAATGAATGAGGGATTGAGTCATGCCGAAAAAAAGTTGCACAATTGAAAACCCATTAAATTCATCGTAAGTAATCGGGTAAGTAATCAGGGAGAGACTACTAGTACTTTCCAAACCCCAACAACAATCGGCTACAGTCCACAGACAACTTCTTCAAGCCCAGTATTCCGGGTGCTCCGGCAGTTCAACACGAACGGTAATAAATGCAAGCGTCCGCCTTCGCAACGGCAATCATCCCTGCGGCGTTGCGCGCAGCTTTGCTCCCGCTGATTCGGTCAAGCCAAACACCTCCTGTATCGACTTCACTTCCGGGAGGACATATACAATTGCCCGATGTTTGGAAAAGACCGGCTAGACGTATGTGTTGTAGAACTCGGCAGGCACATTGATGCAGCCGTAGGAAATTCGATTGTCGGCCACCGTTGCAGTTGCGAGCCGCTCGAGACGCTTGTCCCGGGGATTGGTGGTGCGCACACGATGCATCGATACTGCCGCGTCGTAATCGACCCACACCACATCTTCCTTCTGTGTGTTGTGGCCCCGTTGTGCGACGAATCGGCCAGCGGGTGTAGTTCGCTCGTAAGGTTTTACCTTCGCAATCGGACGCGTGCCAATACCTGGAACGGAATCATCGCCCACGGCTAGGCCGAGCAATACCGCACTGGTATCGCGCAAGCGCGCATCAGCGTCAAAGGCGTAGAGCCGTGCGGACTTCTTGTCGATGGTGAAAAATTCCATGCCGCCGTTATAGGCGGAGGCGGCGATCCAGTCAGCAACGTGGCGTGCGTCGGGCGAGGGCTTTTCTGCGCCGAAATCCGCGACGCGGGCCACGGGTGCCATCTTCGGTGCCGTCTCTACGGCGACGGCCGCAGTGATGAACCGCGGTTTAGATGCCGTCGAATTGCTGAAACCTGCCCAGGTGAGGCCAAGCGCCACCGCTAAGGCGAAACACAAGGCCGCAACGAGCCAGTTATCCGCCCTCCTGCGGCGGGTGTCGATTTGCGGTGGCGGCGGGTCTACAGGGATCATGATGTTGAGATCGCCGGTAACACGCGCCGCCTGATTTCAGATTTAATTCTTAGTTGCGGTCTGCGCGTGCCATCGGCTCGGCAGACATGTCCGTGCGGACTTCGTTGCGCGGTACATATTGCGGCTCCGGGGCAGCGGCTACCTGCTGTACTGGCGCTGTATATGCCGGGGCTGGTGACTGGGTTTGCGTGATGACGACCTGCGGCTCAGCCTTAACCTGCACGCTCGTCGTGACGGGCGTCGCGCAATCGGTACTCGTACGGTTCACGATATTGCCGTTTTTGTCCTTTGTGCCTTGGGGCAGGTGCGGGTTGAACGGTGAGGGCTGGCAAGGCAATGCTGCATCGCTTTGCGTCTGCGTGAGGTTCGTCGGACCCTGCACGTTGATATTGCTCCTGTTGGACTGCGCGTAGGTAAGGCCAAACGCGCCGACCACCGATGCGACAGCCGCGGTCGAGATAAGAAGTTGGGATACTTTCATTTTGTTGCTCCTGATAGGTAGAGGGGTTGACGGTTTGCCGGTCAAGCCGGACCATCACCACAGTAGGCGCAGGCGAGGCGCGCAAGCGTAGGAGATAGACGCGCATCCGGGTAGGGCAACTGCGTGACATGGTTCATTGATGATGTAGTCACGCAGACGATTCGGCGCGTAAGGATGGTCAGACACGAATGGCACTTGCTTAAGCGCGCGATCAACAGTGATTCGTCTGCGATGAAGCTAGTTTTGCGTGGCAGTCAGGTGCCCGGCACAACCCTTGTGTTGGGTAAACAGCTTCATCGTTTGCCCAACGTCGTCGATCCGTCCAGGAACATCGTTGGGCAAATGAAATTTGCCGAACCTACGACCTGCACGTCACGGGGCTGCGACGCCCTTGGCAATGCCATCGAGCGCTTTGGCGATGTTGCCGACGGCCGGCTCGCAGGTGGTGCCATGGCGTTTCGCGAGCCAGGCAGGATCGTTATAGCCGAGCATGACGCTGCCGTCGGCTTCCTGCCACACCAGCATCTTTAGTGGCAAATCGATACCGATAGATTGCGCACATTCCATCAATGGCGTTCCGCCGTTGGGATTGCCGAAAATAAACACTTCCGTTGGGCGCAACGTCTTGTCGATTTTTTTTGCCCCCGCCGCATGGTCGACGCGCGCGAACAGGGTGAGCTTGCGGGCTTCAATTGCGGCGGCAAGACGGGTGCCAGTCTCCGCAGCGCTGTAGGCACTCTTAACCGCGATCAATCCGTCTGCCGCGTTCGCCGCTGAGCTGACGGCACAAAATACGCAAACAACAATCAGGTTCTTCATTGAAGCACTCCTTGGGTTTCGATGACTGAAAGCAGGTTCATTAATTTTGCAGATCAAGCCTAACACGGCGCCTAGAAGAAAACAGGGCGCCACGCGTGTGTCACACTGCATTCATTACGGCGCAAAGACGGGTTGACTCACCCGATGGTGAAACGGTAATCAGTCGTCATCGCCTTCGCCAAGTCCGGCATACGACTCGCCGAACAGCTTGCCCTACTTTTACCGCTTTGTGCTTAAGTAAGGAAGAATCGCCACAATCATATTGTTTGCGCGAATTTTCGGACGCAAGTTTCCAACGATAATGTCTACTGATTCTGTTTAACGCTGATTGGGCTGGATATGTCTTGTACAAAAATATTTTCGATACCTGTTCCCGGCCTTACGGCTACATTGTCTGCGCTGTTTATCTCGGGTTGCGCCGGGCCACCGAAGGCACCGGTGGCAGTGACCGAAACAATCGCGCCCATACCAAGTGCGGCCCCGGCAACAAGCGCCGCGCCGCTTGCGCCAGCCATTTCGGCCACCGCAACGACTGCAGCGCCGCCGGTAGCCGCGACACCCGTTGTCGCCAGTACCGTCGAAACGAAGTCCACATCATCCCCGGTACCGACAAAGCCAGTAACGTCGCCCGGCAAGCCTGCTACGGTGCCGGTCAAGGCGGCGACTGCGCCAACCACCCCCGCTACTGCTCAATCGGCAACGGCGGCACCGGCCCCGGCGGCGAAATCGGCTGCTTCAACGCTGGACATGAAATCTCTGGAGACCAGACTCAAACAAACTGACGCGATCGGTGTCTTCACCAAGATCGCACTGAAGAATCAGGTCGATGACTTGCTCAATCAATTCCGCGCGTATTACGCCGGCCGCCTCGCCACCACGCTTGCCGCATTGAGAAGACCCTACGAGATGCTGCTACAAAAAGTACTTGCACTGCTACAGGACGCTGACCCGCCGCTGGCCAGCGCCATCGTGGCGTCCCGCGAAGCGATATGGAGCATCCTCGCTGACCCAGCCAAGTTCGCAACGATCTAACCAATCCAGGAGACTACCTTTGAAGAAATCCATCCAACACCGGACGCTGGTACTTTTTCTATTTGCATTTTTCGCTGCGCAAACGCCAGCCGCGGAGGACGCGGCGCTCCTCAAGGATCTGACTTCGGTGATCGCGTTATTGGCCGTGCCGTGTGGGCAGGTCGTGAGCGCAAAGATGTTGAAGGACAATGACCACATTGCGACCTGCAAGGACGGCAATCGCTATCGCGTGTACGTCAACGCAGAGGGTAGGGTTGTTGCCGAGAAGAAATAGGGGCTGCGACTAATCGCGAGTGACCAACTAAAGGTTCGCGTTTCCCATGGACATTGACAAAAACTCCAGGATTGGCGTGCCGTTCACGCCAAAAATGCCCAAATAGCCCGCCAGTGCTTGTGTTTGGCAGCGAGGCAGGAATTCGAGCCTGACGTATTTCACTTGCGATTATTTACCGAAAAGACTTTCCCTTTGGCTATCAGTCCGGGAACAAAAAAAGTCAAATACCAATATATCCACTGAGGACTTAAGTCTTGCCTTTTGCCTCGGGGCGGCCAACACACGTTGACTGATATTGCGAACTCACTGGCGCTGTCGATTACCTGCATCAGCCGCACGATGCGGAACTCAGAGCGGCTGAGCGAGGCAACAGGCAAGGCTACCCCCTGATGCGTTGACCACGGTAGTTTTTCACCAACACTAAATGACCATGGCCGCCGAATATTCTGGAACGTTCAATGACGGGTTTGACTCCCGCTTACTTGTCAGGCGATGCCGCAAAAAATCGGTGTTCCACCCAGTGCAGCACCACATTGGCCGCCAGTAGAACGGCAGCGGCAACGATGGCGAGTAGGGAGAAATTTAACCCAGCCAATACGCCGACCGCCGCAGTAC
>JAJAYN010000352.1 GCA_026786225.1 Burkholderiales bacterium
CACCTGTATCACGACTCTTGGCACTTACGATGCCGGCAGTCACGGTATTTTCAAAGCCAAAAGGTGAACCGATCGCAAGTACCCATTCGCCAACGCGCACCTTGTCCGAATCCCCAATATTGAGTTTGGGCAATCCAGTTGTGTCGATCTTAAGTACAGCTACGTCGGTGCGCTCGTCGGTGCCGATGACCTTTGCTTTGAATTCGCGTTTATCGGTCAGTGACACGGTAACTTCATCTGCGCGTTGTACTACATGCGCATTGGTAATCACATAGCCATCAGCGGAAATAATGAATCCGGACCCTTTGCCCAGATCCCGCAACGGTGCTTCCTGATTCGGGTTGGGCTGCCGCGGATTTCGGCGTGGCGTATTGGGCGTATTTGGATTGGCACGAGGATTTGGCATTGCGTCCGGCGGCATGAACCGGCGGAAAAATTCATACATGTCATTCTCGTCAAGCTGCTGCTGTCCGCGTTGATTACCGGCTCTGGCTTTTGTACTCACGTTGACAACAGCCGGCCCGTGTTTTTCGACCAACTCAGTGAAATCCGGCAGGTCCTTGGCTAGAGCCGAAGGCACGACGAAAAACAGCGAACCAACCAGAATCAATGCTGAAACCATCATGCGCTGCAGGCGCAAATCATTACGTGTTGTCATATTTTCTCCATTTAAAACAACTCGCCGGGACGTACCCGGCGAAAACCGCTAAAAAACGAGGGCTCATTTGTGCAGCAGCAGCTTATCGCCTCTTCTGCATCACGCTGTCGGCAATCGCTTGCACTGCGGCGACCGGCACTTCTCCCATCACTGTTACCTGGTGATCGGCAACGGGACGCATCGCGAACGCAATCGGGCTGTCATCGGTCATGCGAGCACCTGACGTTTGTAGATCACCCCGCATTGGCTCGACAAATACCGATACGTGCGAGAGGCCGTCAGAGAACACAAGCTGCGATACCGGGGCCGACCGACCGGCCATTGTACGAATCATCTCGGCTACCTTCTTGAAACCGGCTGGGAGGTTAGCGACTTTCCAGCCGGTATCCGCTGCTGCATTGGCTGATTTGGCAGAGTCATTTGTTTGCCAACCGGGCAATTGCTCGAAACGGGATTTGAGGGACTGCTTTGCCACACTACGGCTTAAGTCAAGTTGCGTAAACATGAACTGTTCCAACATCTGGTTCCTATCGCTATAAAGACGCGCCCTAAGCAAAAGACCGGTACCCAATTCTGCGCATAGTTTTTGCATATAACGCATCGCATCTCTGGGCTCCAGGATTACCCATTGGCAATCGAAGCCCGCGACACGCTCGACATTGCCAAGCGACACACGATAATTGTCCGCAATGAGCTTAGGGTTGCCGGAAATAAGGGACGGAAAGAAACGGCCGCTAATACGTCGGTCCACCCTGACTATCTTGGCATCGGGATGATAGCAAAACATCTCTTCATTGCGCCGGATGATCTCCGTCTGTGGGCCATCCAGCATTTCGAGTTTCTCGAGCTCCACTCCCTGGCGGTCGACCAGATGCGTGATGCGAGATGTACTCACACCGTCTGCAGTCTGTTGAATAAACACACCGGTGTAAGGCAATTCCCGAGCAGATTTTGCGATTCGGTCAAGCCATTCGCGGGCATCCAGCAGGGGAGGAGGAGACGCCGGCGACACTCTGTGACCAGTTTGAGCACCGGCAATGCCTGCAAATAGACCTGTGCCGGCAATAAGCGCAGCAAACACTGACTGTGACTTCGACCAACTTTTCATTTCAATCCATGCACCAAAAAAACACACTCCCTGTGTATTGAGCCAGTCGCGACGCGTGACTTTGCGGCAGCTATTCAATTTTCCAACCGCCAACCATCACCGCAAACGCGCAAACGCAATCGTATACGCAATTCATTTTCCTGCGGACAATGGAAGGCTGGTGCCACGTGCATCACGGCTTAGGGCCGCCGGCTGAAACGCGCCTGGGTTTGAAAACTGCCGATGCACGACCAGATAATCATTCACCCTTACCTCTGCTGTCGTAGGTGGCGGCTTGTTCACCGAAACTGGTTTGGGCGCAACTTGTTGCACCAGTTGAACTGTTGAGACCTGCCCATTTTGCTGTTGAATAGCCACCACGCCAACCGCAGAAATAGTAATCACGGACGCTGCCATCGCCAAAGCAATGCGCGTGCGCTTTTCTACCGGCTGTTTAATCATCTGCGGAGTCAGGACAGTCGGCTCCAACGCCAACGCTGCAAAAATTGCATTAGTACTCGCATCATGAACATTCCCATGCCTGAGATCGTCACCTCGCAAGACTTCGCCGATGACGTGATAGACATCCCAGTGCGCGCGCGAGGCTTCGTCGCAGCCAAGCGATTTGATGACGGTCCGTGCTTGATGGTGATCAAGCTCACCATCCATCAAGGCAGATAATTTCTCGTTCATTTCACCATCTCCTGTCCTTCGACGTACCCAATTGCGGTCTCAATTGTTCAGCCACTGCTTCACGGGCACGAAAGATCCGCGACCGCACTGTCCCGATCGGACAATCCATGATCTGCGCGATTTCTTCGTAGCTCAGGCCGTCGATTTCACGCAGCGTGATCGCGGTTCGTAACTCCTCCGGCAATTTGTCGATTGTCGAGTTTACAATTTCGGCAATCTGCTTCGACATCAAAAGTGCATCTGGCGTTGCGTTATCACGCAAACCTACCGCATCTTCAAAACTCTCTGCCTCCTCGGCATCGTAGCCTGTACTTGTCGGCGCGCGGCGCCCCTGACTGACCAGGTAGTTCTTTGCAGTATTCACCGAGATACGATAGAGCCAAGTGTAGAACGCGCTGTCTCCACGGAAATTAGCCAGTGCGCGATAGGCTTTAATGAACGACTCCTGGGCAACATCCTGAATTTCGTCCTGGTTGCGAATGATGCGTGATAGCAGACGCTCCACCTTGCGCTGATACTTGATCACCAACAGCTCGAATGCGCGTTTATCGCCCGCCTGTGCGCGCACTACCAATTGCTGATCGACTTCGCGATCACTCATCAACACTTTTCCCTGGTTCACCGCACGTGTTGCAGTGGTCGTTGCGCTTTCCAACCGCGAGAATACCTCAGTCGCCACTTTAGGCACCGGTTTGCTCTTTTGCGCCCTGCTGTTTAGCCCTACCACGTCGGGTATTATAAACGTCAACTCTGCCATCACCGCTCTCCCTGCCTAAGTTACACCAACGGAAACTTCCGCAAAACCAATCCTCAAAGCCTGAAAACAGAAATCAAACCCGAACTAGTGACCCACCCGGCGAAAAATAGTTCATTCCCCGACCTGGCCAGCGAGCAAAGACTGGCCGCCTTGAGTTCACCGATGAAACACTACGACGTACTGATTATTGGCAGCGGCCTAGCCGGCATGTCACTAGCACTAAGACTCGCGGAAACGCAAAAGGTTGCGTTGCTCACCAAACAAGCGCTTCTCGACGCCGCGAGCGCATGGGCGCAGGGCGGTATCGCCGCTGTCCTGAGCGAAGAGGATTCCGCCGCCAATCACATTCGCGACACCCATATTGCCGGGGCCGGATTGTGCAACGATGCGGCGGTTCGCTTTGTGGTCGAACACGGTCGCAGTGCCGTGGAATGGCTGGTCGCACAAGGTGTGCCGTTTACGCGCGACGACCACAACGCAGCGGAACTTCACCTCACACGAGAAGGTGGACATTCTCACCGGCGCATCGTGCACGCGGCCGATGCAACTGGGCGTGCGGTGCAAAAGACACTGGTGCAGCAATTGAAATCGCATCCAAATGTCGAGATCCTGGAGCACCACCTCGCGGTCGATTTGATCACTTCGGCAAAACTTGGACGACTGAATGAAAATCGCTGCTACGGTGCCCACGCGTTGAACAACGTGACGGGTACTGTGCATACGATCAACGCGCGCTTCACGGTGCTGGCCACTGGTGGCGCGGGCAAGGTCTATCTCTACACCACCAATCCAGACGTCGCCACCGGCGACGGTGTTGCGATGGGCTGGCGCGCAGGCTGCCGAGTCGCCAACATGGAGTTCATCCAGTTCCACCCGACTTGCCTCTACCATCCGCTTGCAAAATCGTATCTGATCACTGAGGCGGTTCGCGGCGAAGGCGGGTATCTATGCCTTCCGGACACGCGGGACAAGCACAAGGCAGGCGAACGATTCATGCCGCACCACGACGTGCGCGCTGAGTTGGCTCCGCGCGACGTGGTTGCCCGCGCCATCGATTTTGAAATGAAAAAGCGCGGTCTTGATTTCGTCTACCTCGACATCTCTCACAAGCCCGCCGATTTTCTGTTGGCGCACTTTCCCAACATCTACGAAAAATGCCTGTCGCTGGGTATCGATATCACCAAAGACCCAATTCCGGTGGTGCCTGCGGCACATTACACCTGTGGCGGCGTCGTCACCGACCTTCGCGGGCGCACCGATGTGGACGATCTGTATGCCATTGGTGAGGTCACCTGTACCGGACTGCACGGGGCTAACCGGCTCGCTAGTAACTCGCTACTTGAATGCCTGGTTTTTTCCGAAGCGGTCGCCGCCGACATGCTTACCCAGCCGCCACTGCCTTTGCTTCCCTTGCCAGCATGGGACGAAAGCCGTGTGACGAACGCCGATGAGGAAGTCATCATTTCGCACAATTGGGACGAGCTGCGCCGGTTCATGTGGGATTACGTCGGTATCGTTCGTACCGATAAACGGCTTGAGCGCGCGATGCATCGCATCAATCTGCTGCAATCAGAAATCCACGATTACTACGCCAACTTTCGGATCTCAAACGACCTGATCGAACTACGCAATCTGGTCCAGACCGCCGAGTTGATCGTGCGCTGTGCACAGGCGCGCAAAGAAAGCCGCGGCTTGCATTACAGCCTCGATTACCCCGATCTCCTGCCGGACGCCATCGACACTGTGCTGGTGCCATAGAAAATGAGCGACTTCCTCTATTCGACCGCAGAAATCCGCGCCATTGAAGCGGCGCACGCCAGGAAAAAGCCCAAGGAATCTCTCATGCTTCGTGCTGGCGGTGCCGTTGCAGCACTCGCCAGCAAGATCGCCAAGAAGAAGCGCGGCGCAAGCATTCTCGTGCTCGCCGGCCCAGGTAACAATGGCGGTGATGCCTGGGTCGCGGCGGCGGCGCTAAAAAAAGCCGGGCAAATTGTGACGGTGCTGGCACCAAGCGAACAAAAGAACCCCGACCCGGCAGCGAAATCGGCGATGACCGCGTACCGAAAGGCCAAAGGCGCGCTCATTACAAAATTTCCGAGTGATGAAAAGTTTGATCTCATCATCGACGGCCTGTTCGGCATCGGTTTGCAGCGCGCACCGGCAGGCGCTTTCGCCGATGCGATCAAAAGCGCCAACGCGAACGCAGACCGTCACCACACGCCGATACTAGCCATCGATGTTCCCAGCGGACTATCTGCAGACACTGGCGTCGAGTTCGGTGCGACCATTCAGGCCGATTTCACGATCACTTTTCTCGGCGCCAAACCAGGGCTTTACACCGCCGATGGTGTCGAGGGGGCTGGAAAGATTCACGTTGAAAGTCTCGGCGTTGAGGACGCTGCATCGCAAGGCCATTTGCTGAACGCCGCCAGCGTCGCTCCACTCATCCCGAAGCGTCGCAAAAATTCCCATAAAGGCAGCTTCGGCAACGTCGGCATCATCGGCGGCGCCAGCGGCATGATGGGCGCTGCCGTGCTGTCCGCCCGAGCAGCATTGCACATGGGCCCGGGCAAGGTTTTCCTCGGCTTCGCTGCCAAAGACGCGCCCGGCATCGACACCATCAACCCTGAAATCATGGTGCGAACTGCCGAGGAAGTCGTCGCCGATGAATCGTTGACCTCGCTCGCCGTCGGCATGGGCTTAGGCATCGACAAGACCGCGCCGCGTCTGCTATCGGCCGCACTCGCTCGTGCATTGCCGATGGTGATCGACGCTGATGCATTAACGCTCATCGCGGCAAACCCCAGTATCCATGCGGTTCTTGAAGCAAAAATGGCTGGAACGCCGCACCAGACATTGAGTTTGGTATTTACGCCCCACCCCGGTGAAGCCGCGCGATTGCTGGGCGTGACGACCGACGAGATTCAATCCGACCGCGTCTCTGCTGCAAAATCAATCGCCACCAAGTTCAAAGCGGTCACAGTACTCAAAGGTGCAGGCACCATCATCGCCGCACCGGATGGACGTTACTGGATCAACACGTCAGGCAATCCCGGCATGGCCTCGGGTGGAATGGGCGATGCTCTATCCGGAATGATCGCCGCGTTCCTCGCGCAAGGCATGGATGCGCTGAACGCCGCCAAGCTCGGTGTGTACCTGCACGGTGCAGCTGCGGATGAGTGCCTCGCGCACGGCATGGCGCCGCACGGGCTCACGGCGTCAGAAGTGATTTTTGAGGCGCGGACTTTGTTGAATGCGGGGCTGCAGGCACACGCTCACGAACACGAATAGCTCAATGATTTCGGTGGCGAATTACGAATACGCCGCCAACCACCGATATACCCAGAACCCCGCAGCTGTCAGCAACAACGACGCCGCCAGATGCGACACCGCCACGACCAACCCCCACGCAAATTCACCCCTCTCAAACAG
>JAJAYN010000353.1 GCA_026786225.1 Burkholderiales bacterium
CGAAAGTCGGTGAGCAGCGCAAAGAGCAGATTGTTATCGTGATTGGCCAGAAACCTGACTTCCAGCGCCTCGACCAGTTCCTCAACGCCGCTGCGACTGGTGATCATCGTCGGCACCACAACCAAAGTCCGCGATTCATCGGGAATACCTTTGGAGTAGTCCATACGCGGCAACAGATTCGGTGCCACCAGCAACGTCGCAAGCCAGTTGACGAGCGCCATCGCGAATTGGCTGGTCGCCAACAGCAACAGCAGGGCCATCACAATGAAAATCCAGCTCGCCGTGGTTACCCATTGGACGCGGACCAGGACGCCAGCGGTCAACAGCAGCGTGAACAGCGCGATGGCCGCCATGTACGGCAATATCGGCATGTTGCCGCACGATCTTTTCAGCCCATCCGTTATCGCCTTGCGGTATGCGACCGCGCGCTCCAGCAGCGGCAAGCCCTCATCGATCAGGTAGAAACCAACGTGCGCACGGCGGTTATCGGTTTGGCTGGTAGCCACGCTTTCGTTTGTCAGTCGGATCGCTGCCTGTGCGACTTCCAGCTCGGTATGCGGGCGGCGCCTGGCGGTTCGCTCCACGGCGTGGCGGTAGCGGTCGCGTGTTGCAAAATCCATGTTTGCATACGTGCCTTGCGGATCGCTGCGCAGCGTGTGCTCGACCAGACTCATCGTTTCGACAAATTCGCGCCAGTCCATGGCACTCAGGAAACGCAGGCTGGCAATGCTGTTGCTAACGGACACCTGGGCGGACGCTTGTTTCTGCGATTCCGATTGCACCAGCTGTTCAATCGTCAGGTGCGATTCCGAGAGCAGCCGCTCGATCCACGTCAGCGGCAGCGTCAGTGCTGCGCTCTGGCCCTGTAGACGCCTCACGAACTCCGACACGAATTGCGTGGTCATTGGCGGATTGGAACGGGCCATATCGGCGACGATGATAATGAGATTCTTCGGGTCTTTTTCGGCGATCTCGGTCATCTTATCGGCCCAGGAATCGGCCAGATCGCGGTCGCTCATGCCGTCGGCCACGCGCACCGCCACGCGGCGAAGGTTCTCGATCAGCGCCAGCCGTAACATGATCGGGATTGCCCAGAGCTCGCCCAGTTTGAGGGGTGTTACGGTTTGGTAGGCGGCGACGAAACGGCTAAGGCTTTCCGGATCGACCCGTCCATCGCCGTGCGAGATGGTCTGCAGCGCAATGTCGTACACACGCGGCAGATCCGCAGACGGGCCGCGCACCAGCCGTGGCAGTTCCCGGCTGTAACCTTTGGGCAAGTGCCGCTTGGCGGTGCGAATCTGGTCTTCGAGGAGATAGAAATTATCCAGCAACCATTCTGCTGCAGGCGTGATCGGCCGATTTGCCATCACGGCAACGGTGAGCTGATTGCAGATCTCGATCAATACGTTTTCATTTGCCGCCAGACGCGGTAGCAAGTGATCGCGCCCTCTGGCCATCGTCAGCCGGTGCGAAGCGGCCAGCGTCTTACCGAACTGCTCCATCTGATCGGCGCTGAGAAGTTCCGATCTCAATGGTTGCTCGTCGGCAACTGCCGCGCGGAAAAGGCTTAGGCCGTTCAGGATGGTCCGCCAACGCAACAGTTTGCGGAACATATGTCTGCTGATCGCTTTCACCCTGGAAACCGCCGTTGCGGTCCGGGGTGCTCACTTACGCCGGTACGCCTTCGAGCAGGTCTGACATTTCGCGGGCATGCCGTTCTTTGCCAGCGAAGATGCCCTGCAACGGTTGATGCGTCCTGCGGACGCGCTCGGCGAGGATGAGTTGGTCGGGCATTGATGCTGATTCCAGTTTTGGCTGCATGCAAAAGATGTCTTTCTGCGAACGGCAATTGATTGCCTGACGGCGGCGCGTAGTTTGATACGTTTGAGTGGACGCGGCATCCACAGCCGCTTGAAGCTGCTGACAACGTGAGGGCACGACTCGCATCTGTGGAAGCGGCGTCGTAAGCATTGGGATAATTATGGGTTGGTAAACGAACCCGGTCTGTACGCTGACGTACAGACGGTCTGCATCGAAACGACCGCCTCATTTGCTGCCGCAGGGCGTGTGGCTGGATCAGGCTGCGGCGTCGAGTCGGGAACTTCTCGACACCTCAGCTGGAGGGGGGTGAGTGTGCGTTTTCACGGCTTTCTGGGCAGGCGCGGCGAGGAGAGAGGCTATAACCCGGCGAGGAAGTGCAACACTGTCAGGGAGCCGCAAAGGCATGCCATCGCGCCCGTAATCACACCCGTGGCGGTCCCACCCAAAAGGTGAATGGACAGATCAGCTCAAATTTCAAACACTTCAAGCCCTTATTTACAGAGACGAGCGGTCAACTGCGGTGCTGTTGTGTTCGGTATCCCACGCCCGCAATGACAAAAAGATAGCCGCTTTGTTGTCGATGCGTCTGCTCACGGCTGCAGCTGTCTTGAACGTTTTGCGGTTCACTCGCGGCAGGAAGTGAACCGGCGAAGACAAAATATAGTTGCCCTGGCTGCATTTGTACGGTAACGCACGGACAGTGCGCAAATTTGGCTGTAAACCGTAAACGTTACGCCACACATTTCCGCTTCAATCCGTGATCCACGAATAGTAATTCAACTAATTTCATTCTGAAGGACGACCAGTGTTCAAGCACATTCTGATCTGCACCGACGGTTCACCCCTCGCCACCAAGGCCGCCAAGGCCGCTATCTCGCTCGCAAAGGCACTGCGTGCCAAGGTAACCGCCTATTGCGCGCTTGAAGATTTACTGCCACTTTACGCGGAGGGCTACGCGTTCGATCAACTGGCCACCGACCGTTTCGAAGCGGCCATATTCGCAATTGGACAGAAGCGGGTAGACGCGATCGGCAAGCTGGCCAAGGCGGCGGGTGTGCCATACACGGCCATGGTCTCGAAGGCTCTCGCGGCCGACGAGGGGATCATCATGGCCGCGAAAACACAGAAGTGCGATGTGATCGTCATGGCCTCGCACGGCCGCCGTGGCCTTACCAAGCTCATTATGGGTAGCGTCACGCAGAACGTGCTCGCCCACTCGAAGATACCGGTTGTGGTCTATCGCTGAAGCAGGATGCACGCAGTGCGGCAGCGTGACGGCCTCTGTCATTGGGGCACGGTGATAAAAAACCCATGCGGCGACCGAAACCAGATTGACGACGTTGGTGCGCGTTACGTTTTCAAACGTTCTCTGGGTGGGTTGATGTAAATCAATAGACAAAAAGCCGGGCAGCACACACTGACTCGATGTCTCTGTGTCTCTGTGTCTCAATGACATTGAGAGCGCGAAACCTTCGATACTTCCACAGAAGCCTCTCATGAAAAAGTCAATTCTTGCACTCAGTCTGGGTTTCGCCGCCTTCGGCACGGGACCAGCAGTGGCGGCCGATGCGGCCAAGATCGACTGGTCCAAGATCAAAGCCACCACGGTTACGTTGTTTTACCCGGGACAGTCTTCGTACGAATGGGTGCGCAGCGCCGAACACAAGGGTGCCAATACGAAAGTAAGCCGTGGCGCGTCCTGCACCTCGTGCCACGACGACAAAGACGCTGAAAAAGATCTCGGCAACGAGATCGTCAAAGGTGGGCGGCTCGAGCCAACGCCAGTCCCCGGGAAAAACGGCTTCGTCGACCTCGGCGTCCAGGCCGCCTATGACACCAAGAATGCCTACCTGCGCTTCCAGTGGAAAACCAACAATCCGTATCCGGGTACCGAACATCAATACCTGCGCTACGACGGCAAGGAATGGAAGGTCTGGGGATACCCAAAACTTGACAAAGTGGTGCAGGAAGGCAAACAGCCCGGCATCTATGAGGACCGCATGTCCATCATGATCGACGACGGCAAGGTGGCCGGCTTTGCCCAACAGGGTTGCTGGCTAAGCTGCCACGACGGGCAGCGCGACAATGCCAAACCGTTCACCAAAGACGAGGTGGCGGCCAATGCGATGCTCTCGGCGATCAAGAAGACCGATGTGCGCAAATATCTGCCGGACAGCCGTAACGACCCGTCCGACTGGAAGACTGGCAAGACCGTTGATGAAATAGCCAAGCTCAAGGCAGAAGGCAAGTTCGTCGACCTGATTCAGTGGCGCGCACACCGTAGCTACCCGGTCGGTATGGCCGACGACGGCTATGTGCTTGAATTCCGCCTGGGCGATGCTGGCAAGGATATGTTCGGCGGCAACGCCGATTCCAAAACGCACGCACCGAAATTCATGTGGGATGAAAAAAAGGTCGGCTATAAATCCATCACCGCCGATAGCCAGGCGCGCAGGGGGAATCTGTTTCTGATTCGCGAACAGAACGCGGTGCCGTTCGATCCAAACGCGGGCTGGAAAGAAGGCGACATGATCCCCGACTACATCATCAGTCGCGAGGATGCCAAGGGCTCGGCGGCGGACAATAACGCCATCGCATCCTGGAACGACGGTATGTGGACGGTGGTCTTCACGCGACCGCTTGGATTGGCCAACGCTGACGACAAGCTGTTGAAGGCCGGCAGTATTTACAACGTCGGCTTTGCGGTGCATGACGACAACATCACCACGCGGGGCCATCACGTCTCGTTTGTGAAAACTCTGGGGTTGGGCGCAAACGCGGATATCAAGGCGGTCAAACTACCATGACGCGCGGGGCACGCCGGCTTAGCTCGAAGTGCCCTTTGCTCCCACCAATGCACGTAAGGGTTTACGTCAGGTCGACACGATTTTATAAATTACAAATGGGAACTTCTCAAAACCACCGTTCGTGCTGAGGTATCGAAGCGCTGGCTCCGTAAGCTATTGATTCAGAACGGTTCGCTTTGCCCTTCGATACCTCAGGGCGAACGGATGGTAGATTTCGAGAAGTTCCCAATTATCTACCTCAAGCATTGGTGCGGTGTTCCAGCCTTTTTTGCTCGGAAGACCCCGCCAAATGGCGATCTGTACGCTCGCATGCTGCACTGCAATCAAGAACCGTCCTCGCAGGGACATGGCAATTGGCGCAAATGAAATCACCACTTAAAGACCTGCAACAACGCTACGCACGGCAACGCGCGTTTATTCGAGCCAGACTGTCGCCGCACGGCTATTTCGGCTTGCAGATGACGATCGGCGCACTGGTGCTGATTGCAGCCAGTTGGCTCTTCGGTGGCGTTTCGGAAGACGTGCTGACGGGTGATCCACTCACCGTCGTTGATCAGTTTCTGGCTGACTGGTTTCAGGCACACGCGGTCCCGACGGTGACGCAATTGATGTTGGTCGTGTCAACTCTGCACGGCGTCGTCGCCGTCAGCATCTATGCGTTGCTGTTTGCGCTCTATCTGCTCTGGAAGCGGGACTGGTTTTGGTTGGTATGTCTGGCAACGACTGTGCCCGGCGGCATGCTGTTGAACGTCCTCATGAAGCACACCTTTCAGCGCGCTCGCCCGAATGTGAGCGATCCCCTGTTTGCACTTTCGACGTATAGCTATCCCAGCGGTCATGTCGCAGGCGCTGTGTTGTTTTACGGCGTACTTGGCGCCATGTTGATCACGCGAATCGACGTCTGGCGGTGGCGCGTGCTGATTGCATTCACGGCGATCACACTGGTGCTGTTGGTGGCGTTGAGCCGGATGGTTCTGGGTGTCCACTTTTTAAGCGACGTGATCGCTGCATTTGCCGAGGCCGTCGCGTGGTTATCAATTTGTCTGACCGCTACGCATACGTGGTGGAAACACCGCAGCGAATTTCGACGAGAGAAGACACCCAATGTTTCCTGATCACAGATCGCTGCCGGGCAGCATTCGTACCTTGCAAAAGCCACTCTTATTTGTCTGCCTGCTGCTTTCATGCGGCGTTGCGCTTGCAATGCCAGCGCCAGGGAATCAGTCGGCGATGCTGGCAGAGGTCAAGTATCTGCTTACGTTCGTCGAGGCTTCGGATTGCCAATTCAATCGCAACGATATATGGCACGACGGCAAGGAAGCGCGCGCGCATCTTGAGACGAAATACGAATATCTCGTCAAGCGCAACGCGATCAACAGTGCGGAGGATTTCATTGCGAAGGCCGCCACCAAAAGCAGCCTCAGCGGTCGCGAATATGAAATCAGATGCCCAAATGGAAAGGCACTGACCAGTGCCCGCTGGCTGTCGGATGAACTGCTGCGGTACCGCCGCGCGATGGAACACTAACGATGAATGCAATTTCATGGACAGCATTGGGCTTCGGAATGGTGGCGGCAGCAGGTATCGGGCTGGTCTTATTTGGAAACTCCCGCTGGCAGGCCTCGACAGCGGCGCAGATGGCGCTGCTCGAAGCCGCCCGGGTGCCGGCAACTGCGCGCCGCTACGACGTGCGCGAGCTTGACGGTCTACCCGCGCCGGTACAGCGCTACTTCCGCGCGGTGCTGAAGGACGGGCAGCCATTCATCGCCGCTGCCACCTTCGAGCTTGCGGGCACGATCAACATGTCGACCACCGCCGGCGACGACTGGAAGCCCTTCACCTCGACGCAGCGTGCGGTCACACATCGCCCAGGCTTCCTGTGGAACGGTCGAGTGGCCATGCTGCCCGGTTTGGTCGCGCATGTGCGCGACAGCTACATCGCCGGTGTCGGTACGCTGCACGCGGCGATGCTCGGCCTGTTCACGGTGGCTGAGGTACAGGGCGGTGGCGAGATCGCGCGTGGAGAACTCATGCGCTACTTCGCTGAAATGGCGTGGTACCCCACCGCACTGCTGCCCAGCCAGGGCGTGCGCTGGGAAGCGGTGGACGACAGATCGGCGAATGCCACGCTGGTGGACGGCACGGTCACCTTGACTCTGCTATTTACGTTCGACGAGGCCGGGCTGATCACCTCGGTACACGCCGACGCGCGTGGTGCCGGCGTGGGCAAGGACATGGTCATGCTTCCTTGGGATTGCAGCGTCTCCAACTACCAGTTGCGCCACGGCATGATGGTGCCGACCCGTGGCGGGACGGCCAAAGGGAGCAAGCCATACTTCGTCGGTGACCTCAAGTCGCTGGTCTACGAGTTCGTGTCGTGAACCTGCCATGAAAACGCAGACGTGGCAGGCCCTGCTCGTCATACTCACCCTGACGACGGTGAGTGCAACGCTTCTCGTGAAATGGCGATTCGACAGCCACATGCTGCGCGCACGCGCGCACGCAGCTCAAGGTAGCGTGGTGCTGCCGACCCGCTGCGGCCTGATCGAGTACCAGGAGGTCGGCACCGGTATACCTTTGTTGGCCATACACGGCAGCGGCGGTGGGCACGACCAGGGCATGGCGTTCGCGGGTGGGCTGGCGTCGCGAGGCATCCGCGTCATCGCGATGTCGCGCTTTGGCTATCTGCGCACGCCCATGCCGCCCGATGCTTCGGCTGCAGCGCAAGCTGACGCGCATGTCTGCCTGCTCGACGCATTGGCAATCCCCATCGCCGCCGTCATGGGCGGCTCGGCTGGCGCGCCATCGGCGTTGCAAATGGCCATCCGCCACCCGGACCGTGTCAGTGCGCTGATCCTGCTGGTGCCGCTGACTTACAAGCCGACCACACTGGCGGATTCCGCACCGCCGCTTCCACCTTGGGTGGAGGCGACAATGATGCGGCTGATCGGATCGGATTTTCTGTTCTGGTCTGCGCTGTATCTGGCGCGCGACCAAGTGATCAAGGTTGTCCTTGCGACACCACCCGAACTGCTGAAAAATGCCAGTCTGCAGGAGCGGGCACGGGTCGATGCAATGCTTGAGAACATCCTGCCGGTATCGCTGCGCGCCGAGGGCTTACGCAGCGATACTGCCGCGAGCAAGCAGCTGTTGCCATCGCCTTTGGAGTCGATCCGATTGCCAACCTTGGTGA
>JAJAYN010000354.1 GCA_026786225.1 Burkholderiales bacterium
TCAAAATCCGGTGCCTTACCACTTGGCGACTCCCCAAAAACTTAACTGAAGGGGTGTCTCGACAACCCTTGAGCAACAAAACCACTGTATTCCGGCTGCAATAACTGAAACGCTTCCCGCGCATCGTGTTCGACTTCAAACGCGGCAAACACACACGCGCCTGAACCAGTCATACGGACGCCAAAAACCGACTTTTGACTCACCACTTGCAGCGCTTCAAAACAGCGTAAAACGGCCGGAAATGTTTTCAGAACAACGGGTTGCAAGTCATTCCGCATTTTGACAAGCCCGTTCGCCGAAAAGTCCGATATTTTGATGGGAAACGTGTCCCTTGTCAATTCTGCATGCGCAAAAACAACGGGGGTTGGCACATGCTCTGGCGGCGTAAGAACCAGATACCACCATCGCGGCAGTTCTACCGGGCTCAGTTTTTCGCCAATTCCTTCGGCAAACGCGTTGCAGCCGAAGATAAAAAACGGCACATCAGCGCCCAGGCCCAAACCAATGGCGGAGAGCCTTTCAGTTGAAAATCCCAAATTCCAGAGCCGGTTTAGCGCCAATATGGTGCTTGCCGCGTCCGAACTACCGCCACCCAGACCACCGCCCATCGGCAGCTTTTTCTCGACGGTAATATCGACACCCAACCCGGCTTGCCCGGAGACGGTCTCAGCTTCCCGCTTTAGCGCTTGCGCTGCGCGCACCACGAGATCGTCCTCTGCTTTCACACCTGGTAAATCTGATAAACGTCGAATGACGCCATCACGACGCGTCGTAAAGTGCAAGGTATCGCCAATATCCAGTAATACAAACACCGATTGCATCATGTGATAGCCATCAGCACGGCGACCGACGACGTGCAAAAACAGGTTTAACTTCGCCGGTGCCATCGCGGTAAGGCTGGTGTCTGTTTCGTTCATTGCGGTGTCCATTCGTCGATGACCAGCCGAACGACGATGTCTCCACTCGTGGCGATCACGCGGGATGCAAACTGATGATTGCCGACCGATTGATAGTGCTCGGCACGAACGCGCCAGACGTCGCCATTGCCGAATGTAATGTCAGTAGCTTCATTCTCAACAAGCCCCACCCCTTGCGCCCACGCGGCCATGTGATCCAGATCCAGCGGGACGCCGAGCAACGACTGCGTCAATGCCGCCACCGTTGCCGCAGACGTCGTTTCTCTGCCTTGGCGCAACGTGACTGTTCGCGTGCGTGCGTCGCTAACGAGCTCTGCTATTTGTGAGCCGAGTGGCGAGTACAAACCGATACGCTCTTCATCCGTACCGCGATACCAACGTATCTGGCCACTATCGAGCCTGTCGTTTACCCTCACACTGATACGTCCGTTGAGCGAAAAATGCTGCGCCAGCACTTTCTCGGCTGTCTGAGTCACTGCTGTCGTTGACGGCGGTACATGCGACACGCAGGCGCTCAAAGAGACGGCCCCCAAGAGAGCAAAGCACACGAAAAAACAGCGCCGCATATTCGCTCGACGCTGTTGGACAACGGCCAGATGAAGAAATAAATTCACGGCTTGAACTTGCCGATCACCGTTTTCAGTAAATCGTTGTCCGGATTTTCAAGCAGCGCGGTTTGCCACAGCTTCAACGCTTCGGCTTGTTCGCCCTTCGCCCACAGTACTTCGCCAAGGTGCGCGGCGATCTCTGGATCGCGGCGTGTTTGGTAGGCTTTTTTCAACGTTGCCAGTGCTTCGTCCACGCGCCCAATGCGAAACTGGACCCAACCGAGACTGTCCTGGATATACGCGTCTTCAGGCGACAAGCTCAGGGCTTTTTTTATCAGGTCGTAAGCCTCATCGAGCCGCTTGTTTCGTTCTGCCAACGTGTAGCCGAGCGCATTGTAGGCTTGCGCATGGTCCGGCTTTAGCTCGATCACTTTTCGCAAGTCGGACTCCAGCACATCGAATTTTTCAATTTTTTCGGCCACCATCGCACGGTCGTAAAAAAGATCTGCCGTATCGGGATTCTTGAGAATTGCAGCCGACAACGCATCGAAAGCCTCATTGAATGCTTTTGCGTCTCGCAAGAGCTGTGCTTCGGCGAGAATGAGCTGAATGCGGGTTTCGGGAGAATCGGACTGGGCTGCCTGCGCGTCTTGCAAGAACTTGCGGCCTGAGAGCATCCCATCGCGCTTGGCAAGAATGCTGGCTATTTTCAGCTGTGCAGTCACAAAATAGTCGCCACCTCTGACTTTTGCATACCAATCAATAGCTTCAGCGGTCTGTTTCTTCGCTTCTGCAATAGTCCCCAGATTGAAAAAGACGGGACTTGCATCGCGAGGCTTGAGGTCAATAACGCGCTTGAACTGGCTCTCAGCATCGGCGTAATCCTCAACTTGCTGGGACAGCAAGCCAATCGCATAAGGAATTTCAGCATCCTCTGGCTTGCTTTTCATCGCGATGCGAAACTCTTCGCGTGCCTGCAAATAACCTTTCTGTGAGGCCAGGAACCGGGCATAGGTCACACGTACGTCGGCTGCGGCAGGGTAAGCGGCCAAAAACTCTTTCAGAAAACCACCCGCATTTTCATCAGACGTGTCGCGAAGTATCTGCGATTTCAATATTGCAGCCTGTGTCCAACCGGGGCGCTGCCTTTCCGCCCCGTTGACTGCAGCAAGCGCCGCTTCACTATCCTTGGCAAGCATGCTCGCCTGCGCAATGGCGAAATGTGCTTCGGGTAGCTTCAGGTGGGGAATGGCAAGCTCTCGCACTGTTGCAGCAACGGCAAGTTTGTCGGGAAAGCGCGAAAGCAGCGCAGAAAGCTGCATCAATACGCCGGCCGTCCTTTTGGGCTGCGCTAGCAGACGGACCAAATTCAACTTGGTCGCTTCAAGCGAGCCTTGGTTGCTGGTGATCGCAGTCAGCGCCTGCCGCGCCACGGATGATTCAGGCTCAAACTCCAACCACAGCGTAGTCGCTTCAAGTGCAGCGTCGGTTTGACGCGCCTGAAACGCGATTTCCACGGCTCTCCGCGCCAATCGGGGATCGCGGGTACGTTGCGCCAAATCAAGCATCCCGCGCAAAGCCAAGCCTGATCTGCCACGTTGGCCGGCAATCTCCGAAATCAAATACTGATAGAGCATCTGATCGGTGAATCCGCCGTCTTTGGCTCTGCTTGCATCGACCGGATCAGTTGCCTGCAATGGCTGAGCAGAGGTTTGCCCGATTGACGCGGGCAATGCGACCAAAGACAGCAAGACAACAACGATATTTTGACGGATCAGGTTCATGATGCGATAAGTTGACTAAATGAGTTGCCGGAAAAAGGCGTTGCCTGATGAATTCGCAATCGCAGGGGGCGGCGCTGAATCCGCTCTGGGACATGTGCGGCAGCACCACTTCGTATCATAGACGTTTATCGATACAGGGGCATACTCGCTACAATACAGACTGTCGTTCTCACCACGAGTTCCCATGCCCGAATTACCGGAAGTCGAAACTACACGCCTGGGGCTGCTCCCAAAAGTTCAGGGGGGCCGCATTTCGACGGTGACCGTGCGCGACCGGAGATTGCGCTGGCCGATACCCAAGAGTCTGGCCGCCCGGTTGATCGGCAAGACGGTGAACGACATTGCCAGGCGCGGCAAGTACCTGCTCTGGGACGTACGCGAATCAAACGCAAATCGCGGTTACCTCCTTAGTCACCTCGGCATGTCCGGCTCGTTGCGCCTTATCCAAACGGGCGACACAAGTAGCTCACCGTTGCGACATGACCATCTCGATATTGCATTCGACAACGGCGTCACCGTGCGCTACACCGATCCGCGACGCTTCGGTGCAATGCTATGGATCGGGGGTGCTTTGCCAGTACATCCACTACTCGATTCACTCGGACCGGAGCCGCTGTCGGCTGATTTTGACGGCACGCACTTGTACAACCTTGCAAAAGACCGCAGCGTAAGTGTCAAAGAATTCATTATGAACAGCCGGGTAGTGGTCGGTGTAGGCAACATTTATGCGTCGGAGGCCTTGTTTCGCGCCGGGATACATCCGAAGCGTATGGCGGGCAAAGTATCGCGTATTCGTATGGATCGCTTGGCCGACGCGATCAAACACACACTGGAAAAAGCGATTCACGCAGGGGGGTCGTCGCTACGCAACTATGTGCAGGCAAGCGGCGAGCTGGGTTATTTTCAGGTAAATGCATTTGTCTATGGTCGCGATGGTCTGTCATGCCGAACTTGCCAAACGCCAATTCGAACAATGCGACAGGGTCAGCGTTCAACGTATTTTTGCCCTGGCTGTCAGACGTAGAATACTGAAATGATGCCAAGAGTCGCCCCATGACAAAAGCCGCCATCACCCATCGGCTCGCCGATCTCCAATCCTGGCGCTATGGCCTCGACAGCCAGATATCGCGCGTGTTGGAATTCCTGCGCACACACGAGTTTCTTACATCAAACCTGGAGGCGGCACTGCGTGAGGCCAGTACCCTCGTCGCCAACGAGCGGGTGACGATCACATTTGTTGCAGAAATAGCGCGCGGGAAATCGGAGCTGATCAATGGCCTGTTCTTCGCAGACCTTGGTCGCAGGTTTCTGCCTTCCGGCCCTGGTAAGTCTACGCGTTGCGTCACTGAACTGCGGTTCAATCGCAATGTGAGAACCGGACTCAAGTTATTGCCAATCGAGACCCGGGAAAGCCCGAAGCGCTTAACAGAACTGCTGGACGACGAGAGCCAGTGGCGCGTAATATTTTTTGATGCCGATAACCCCGATTCAATTGCGCGTGCGTTCGCGGCGCTTTCGGAAACCAAACGAATCACGCTAACGGATGCGGTGGCATGGGGCCTTCACGGCGAGGGTATCGCGGTTCCAGTGACCGATAGCCCCAGTGCGATGGTGGACGTTCCACGCTGGCGATATGCCGTCGTTAACTTTCCGCACCCGCTACTTGATGCGGGTCTGGTCATTATTGATACGCCCGGCCTTGCAGCGTTGTCTTTGGAGCCAGAACTGTCACGTGAGCGCGTGCCAAATTCTGACGCGTTGATCATGGTGTTCGACATTACGCAAGGCGTAGCAAAATCCGATCTCGCCATGTGGAAGGGCTATCTTGGCAATGCTTCGAGCTATCGTGAGCGTATGCTGGGAAACGCTACCGACGAATCCAAGCAGATGCGTTTAGTCGTGTTGAACAAAATCGATGCGCTTGAAGTGCCCCCGCATGCTGATCCTATCGAAACCAATCGCGAGTTGCTTCGCGAAATCGACCGGCGCGTACGCACAGCAGCCGATCTGCTTCGGGTTGACCCTATGCGCGTCGTTGCTGTATCGGCGCGTCAAGGACTGATGGGCAAACTTGGCAATGACAATGATCAGGCCGTCAAAAGCCGCTTGTACCATCTTGCACGCAACCTCGGTTCCAATCTGCCAAAAAATCGGCAGGCGACGTTGACGACCGATATCCTATCAACACTTTCGAATGCGCTCGAAGCCGCGCAATCGGTCCTGGACAGTCAACGATTTGATACGCTCGAAGGCCTCAATCGCTTGAGCATCGTGCGGGAAAAAAATGAAAAGTTGATGCGATCCGTAGTCGTGCAGGCGGGCGCACGCCATGATCAACTTGATGCGGCTTTGAAAGAAGTGCGGGCGACTAAAGTGATTCATGCCCGACTAAGTGAAGAGTTGGCTGCCGTCGTGGATGTAGGTGCCGCGCGGTACGAGGCTGACCGCGCCAAGGCCGCCATTACCGGTAGCCTGCTCTCGGCAAACACGGTGGACGCCGTAAAGAAATATTTCGCGCTCGTCGCGGAAAAGCTAGCGGCCATGGAAGTAAAAATAGAAGAGGTTCGCGAGTTATTCAAAACGATAGGCGATAGCATGCGCGATGAGTTTGCGCTCGGCAAATACGAAGTGCATCCATTTCCGACGCAGCGTTTTCATACCGAGCTGCAGAAGGCGCGTGTTAAGTCAGACACTGAATTCACCAAAACCAGCAATTTGCTGGTGCGGCGCGGCGGTCTACTGGCGGAACAATTTGAAGAATTGGTCATCAATCGCGTGATGCAGATTTTTACGATTGCAAACCGGGAAAGTGCCACCTGGATGCGTGGGCTTTATACGTCGCTCGAAACACCGCTCGTGGAATTGCGCGAACAAACGAAGCAGCGCGTAGGCAGTATCGAGCAAATCAAGGTCGCGGAACTGGATCTCGCAGAACGTATCGCCGAATTGCAGGCGCGGATGGACATGCTGAAGAAAAAACACAGCGCACTCGCCGACGCACGCAATGTGCTGGAACGCTTTGCAGAGAAATGTGCGGAGGAGACCGCGTGAATTTGTAACGCCCTATGATTGGCGGGCGTTTCCAGCTGTTTTTGTGCCAGCAGCCGCGCCAGTCGTAGAGATTCTGTTTACATGAGGCGTTAGATCTCGGCTCTTCAGGCCGCTTTCTGTTGCACGATGCGAATGAATTTCGCAAAGAGCTCGTCACGCGTTTCTACGTGCTCAAGATCCAGCGGAATACAATCGACCGGACAAACTTCCACGCACTGTGGTGTTTCAAAATGCCCGATGCACTCGGTACATTTTTGCGGGTCGATCTCGTAGATATCGACTCCCTGATAGATTGCATCATTGGGACACTCCGGCTCACAGACGTCGCAATTGATGCACTGATCGGTAATCCTGAGGGCCATGAGAGAATTACTTTCCCACTTTGCCGAGTAGGGCCTTGGCAGTAAGCGGGTGTACGAAGTCGCTTACGTCACCGCCGAGGGTGGCGATTTCGCGCACGATGGTCGCGGAAATGAACATGTATTTGTCGGACGGCGTGAGAAACATGGTCTCCACACCCGGATTTAGCTTCCGATTCATTCCAGCCATCTGGAACTCGTACTCGAAATCCGAGACAGCACGCAGACCGCGGAGAATCACATTGGCCTCGTGCAGGTTCAGAAAATCAGAAAGTAGACCAGAGAAGCCCATCACCGTGACATTTGGAAAGGGTGAAAGGATGTCTTTGGCCAATCCGATGCGCTCGACCAGAGAGAAGAATGGCTGTTTTGCCTGACTGTGCGCGACCGCCACAATCACGTGGCCAAACAGTTTGGCGGCTCGGGCGACCAAGTCTTCATGCCCTTTAGTGAGTGGGTCAAATGTGCCGGGATAAACAGCTCTGATCATTTCGAATACTCAGATCGGGGGTGGATGGTAACTTGAAGCAAGTCGTAATAACGCGAAGTGTACCGCACCGGCCTTGCCGTGTTTCGTGATCTCCAATGGCGTGTCGGCAATATTTGCCAGCTCGTCCGAAAGCGGCACGCACCATTCAGCATAAGCCACACCCGCTTCGGCTAGACATCGCGGGAGCTTGCTGAGTACTGCCCGCATCAGATTCGATGCGAATGGCGGGTCAATGAACACGATGTCAAATTTCTGGTTGTTACGATGAAGGAACGTCAGCGCGTCGATCGCGACGATACGACACTGCGTGGCAGCGAGTTTTTTCTGGTTTGTTTTCAACCCACCGACGGCAGCCGATTGCGTTTCCAGCATCAATACTTCGGTAGCACCTCTGGATGCGGCTTCAAAACCGAGCGCGCCACTACCGGAAAACAGGTCGAGGCAGTGCTTGTCGTGCAGGGTTTGCCCCAGCCAGTTGAACAAAGTCTCACGCACGCGGTTCGCGGTGGGACGCAAGCCGTCGGCATCGGGAAATTCAATCGCTCGGCTACGCCAGGTTCCGCCTATGATGCGGACGCGATTGGCGACTTTGGCGACCTTGGGTCGGTGCGGGGTGCTTGGCTTAAAATAAGGGGACATTTCGATACTTGCAATAACAACTCATCATCAAATTCTCGCAGGCTTTCCTCTTGTTTAACATTTTCGGCTCAAAAAAATCAACTGAGAATCAGGCTGAGCCAGCGGCCTCCGCGCCTGATGACGGTAGCTGGCTATCCAGGCTCAAGAGCGGCCTGTCGAAAACGCGCGCGGTACTCAATACAGACGTATCGGAATTATTCTCCCGCCATGGCAAGATCGATGAGGCCTTGTTCGATGAGCTGGAGGCGGGATTGATCAACGCCGATGTCGGCGTCCACGCGACGGCGAAATTGATCTCAAACCTTCGCCGTGCGGCCAAAGAACAAGCTATCGCCGATGCGCCAGCACTACAGGCGATATTTGAAACATCACTTGTTGATTTGATTGTCCCGCTCGAAAAACCGCTCGATACATCAACTGCAAAGCCATTCATCATCATGATTGCCGGCGTTAACGGTGCCGGTAAAACGACGACCATCGGCAAGCTAGCCAAGTATTTTCAGGGCCAGGGCAAAAGCGTCATGCTGGCCGCTGGAGACACTTTTCGCGCCGCAGCCCGCGAGCAACTGGTGACCTGGGGTGAGCGTAACAATGTGACCGTCATTGCGCAGGA
>JAJAYN010000355.1 GCA_026786225.1 Burkholderiales bacterium
GATTTACTGCGTGAAATCCATGACGCTTGGCCGTACATTTATGCCCTGCGACAACAGGCGGAAGCAGCGATGGGCAGTGCAGGTGTGCGGGTATGATTCGTGGGGAAACCTCAGACACTGACCCCTTTGATTTTCTACCCCTTTGATTTTCTGACCCTGGTGTCACTGCTTCCCCAACTCCAGCGGGGACGGCGAAGTGAACTTCACAAACGAACCTACTGCGAGCAACGCTACCGGAGGAAGCAATGCAACAACAGCGAAAACGGCGAACAACACTGCAACCCGGCGCCAGCCAAAACTCGTCGCCCGCCGCGCAGCGACTGCCGTAGCGACTAGTCCGAGGACCGCTCCGGCAACGAGAAGTCCTACTAACAATTCTCCACCCATGTCTAACTCCTATGACGCAAAGTTGCCTGGCTTGCGTGGCTCCTATTTCAGCCACCAAAGCGCCCGCGGATACGAATGTCAACAGCTTGCCACCCACCACCGCGAGTGAATCCAAGATTGAGAGGCCGATAGCCTCCTGAGCCTTCGCCGAAGGTTTGGATGTAAATCTTGCCGCCGTATTCTTGAACGTTCCGGTAAACAAAGCCAGGGGCGAAACCGTGCGCACCTGGCGCAGCAATGTTGAAGACCGCAAAGTTTTGCGAATCAACAACATGTGAGATTCTCCAATCGCCAAATGTTGTCACCTGGCCGGTAATTACGCCGCCATCAACTGGCATACCTGGCGTCGGGAATCTTCGCAATTGGTCAAATACTGCTTGCCTCGTACATCCTGCCTTTGAAGCGTCGCAGATGTAGGAGAACTCTTCGTAGCTATGGTACTGATTGTTCGAGCGCAGGTCATCCTGCGGCTTGCCCGACAGGCAAGTTCCCGGGTGCATGCCACAACAATCGGGGACAGACCACGATTGTTTTCGCGTACCTAATGCCAATCCCTTTCCAGCCACTTCGTTCATTCAGCACACCATTTATAAACAAGTAAGTTTTACTATTTTCTTGACATAGAAGTGAACATAAACCGTCGCTGTCCCCTATTACTACTATTACCAAAACCCTAGCACCCACGTGCCTTAACAGCCATTTATGCTCGAAACGCCGCGCCAGTGCTAGAGTTTCGCCGCCGTCATAAATCCTATTTCGCCGCCTTCACATCCGCAAGTTCCTTCTCAAGACTGTCTACGCGCCTCTGCATCGCGGTCAATTTCCCCTGCATGAGACCGACGTTGAAGAACACTACATTCTCCGCAGGCGCATCCAGCCGGCTGCCGTAGCCGATCCATGACGAGTCGTACACTTTGACTTTGTTGAAGCCCAAATCTTTCAGGATGGTTGCGGTCTCGGCGGCACGTACGCCGCTCTGGCAATAGACGATAGTTTCCTTGTCCGGGTCCAGCTTGGCGTAGAGCGCCTTGAGTTGTTCGCGCGGCTTCAGGCTCATGCCGTCTTTGTTGCTGACCTGCTTTTTGTCGAGTTTGTTTTGCGTCTCCGGATCGACCCAGTTTTCCGTGTAGTTGATCGGGATGGCGCCGGGAATGTGGCCGCCGCGAATTGCGCGGATGTCTTCGCCGAGAAATTCCTTCCGTGTGCGTGCATCGATAATCTGCACCTTCGGATTGTGCAGGCTCTTGATGACCTGATCGGTATCGACCAGTAAATCTGCATTCAGCTTCAGCGCCAACGTAATCGGCGCGAGCTTTGAGGCCTCTGTCGTGATCGGCTGGCCAGATGTTTTCCAGTCATCGATGCCACCGTGATAAATCTTCGGCGACCTTGCGTTGAAATACTGCAAGGTGACCAGACCGAAGTAAACGACTGGACTTGCCTTGGTGCCATAGACGACGATTTCCTTTGCTGGATCAATGCCGGCATCGCCGAGCAGCTTTTCGATTTTGGCAATGGCGATGTAGTCCTCGCTGTTTTCATCGCGAAGCGCAGAGCCGATTTCGTCAATGTTTACCGCGCCGGGAATGTGCCCCTGCTTGTACTCCTTTGCGCTGCGCGCGTCCCAGATGATGGCGTTGCGCTTGACCGCGTCGGCGACGTAGGCGGTGTCAACGATGGCTGAAGCGTCGGCAGCCATCGTGGGCAATGCCGGGATCAGGGCTGCGGCAGCCGAAACGATGATGGCGCTGAATCCACGCACGATGGTTTGGAGCGTTTGTTTCATGGTTGTTTCCTCGTTTCGGTTTTTACTGAATCTAAGAATACCAATCGTACCAATCGGGGACAGCCCACGATTGTTTTCGTGTACCTACTGCCAAACCCTTTTCCAACCACTTCGTTCATTCAGCACACCATTCATAGACAAGTAAGTTTTACTGTTCTCTTGACACAGAAGTGAAAATAAACCGTGGTCTGTCCCCTATTACTCTAAAAGAGGCGGCAACAGATAGGCTTGGCCTAAGGGATGCGGATTCCTGTTTTCTACTCTACCCGGCGTTCAAACATGACCTCTGCGTTTCTGGATTCGACGCTGTTGTTTTTGGTCTGATGCCGACGATTGCGTAATCGGCTTGTATTTTTTTAGCGTCGCTAGCAGTTGCGCCGTACGTCTAAAATCAGGATAACTTCCCGAGACGTCAAAGACAAATACCTGACCACATGCTGTTATCAGGCAAGTTTTTTGTTGGAAGGGAGAAGAAGCCAACCCCATTGCTTTGTAGGCTTTCTTTGTTTCGATCGTAATGTCCGATATTTCATCCCAGCGAAAAAAGTTTCGCCGTACTAGTACGAAAAATCGGCGCTGCAGAATCTCGATTCCTTTAATTGAAATAGAGATTTGCAAAATTGGAGACAGTGTCGCGCGATTGGGAACATGCCCACGCTCAAGAAACCCCATTCTCTTGAAAACAATTTCATCTCGTCGTGATGCAACTATGTTTGGGAGTTCTCGTTCAATCTCCTCCCGCGAACAATCACCTTGGTATTTCTGTCCAAATCGACGTTCAAAGATTTCGACTAACTTGATGGCCAGTTCCGGGGCGTGGGCTTCCATCGCAATGTTGATCGAGTCATGGAAGTCATCCATCATCGACTCATCGTGATGCGCAACTTGAACCAAAACTCTTTCCATAGCCTCGTTATCATCGGCAATTTGGAACTTTTCGGCCAATGAAAGCAAGGCACTTACAGGACTATTTGCAATTATCATAGCCACGCGCTCCCGGCACAAAATTTAACGAGGTATTCGCGTTATCAATGGATGCGACTCCGGCTCCGCCAGCGGCATTTTGGGCAAGGATCCTTTGCGAATTTGGTCCCCAATTGGATGGTGGTCTAGACGCGAAGATATTCGGTTTAAACCCTACAAGAGCGAACGCTGATGCCCCAAGCGCTCCAAAGGTTGCTCCTCCAACAACTGCAGCAGCAAAGTAACCCTTATCAAACGGGCCGCCATTAAGTACTTGCGTAACTCCATTCGCGACACCAGCACCGACTGCGCCGCCAACAAAAGGATTTGCAGTAAACACCCCAGCCCCCACCGCTGCGACCGTTCCAGCAATGCCACCAATTGCTCCATTCCCGAATGCGCGTACGATTTCCATCCCACACGCTCCTCCGGCATATGCATCGAAAGCATTTGTGGCTCCATTTATTACACCGCCAAGAACAGCGATGACAACAATTACGGGTAACCTTCCGCTTGGGTCAGCGAAGCCAATCGGTTCCCCTTGGACGTATGCATATCGATTGATGCCCCCCGCCATCCCAATCGGATCACTCTGCCAATACCGTCCCGTACACGCCTGATAATCCCTAAAGTAGTTGTAGTAGGTAGCTGTTTCGTGGTCCTCATACTGCCCCGGAA
>JAJAYN010000356.1 GCA_026786225.1 Burkholderiales bacterium
ATACGGCACGGCTGCAAAAATACCGACATCCACGGATTTGCCGTCTGCATCCTTCAATCCTTCGAGTGTCTCGCGAATCGCCTTTGGCTGGCCGGGCAGGTTGATGACCAGTGTTTGTTTGCGCAACACCGCAATCTGGCGCGAGAGGATGGCCGTCGGCACAAATCGGAGCGAAATCTGGCGCATGCGTTCGCCAAAGCCGTCCATGACGCGGTCAGCAATCGCGAGCGTTGCGTCGGGGGTGACATCGCGCAGTGCGGGGCCGGTACCACCGGTCGTCAATACCAGGCAGCACTGCTCGACATCGACAAGCTGCTTAATGCTGGCTTCGATCAGCGCTTGTTCGTCGGCAATCACGTTGGAGACAAACGTGAGGGGATTCTTCAGTGCCGACGTAAGCCAGGCCTCCAGCGCGGGCAAACCTTCATCGCGATAAATTCCCTGTGAGGCGCGATCAGAGACGGAGAGCAGGCCGATTCTTGCGGCGTCAAAATTCATCAGCAGCGCTTTCGGCTATTCGGGCGGTGCGGAATGGGAATGCGCCACCACCAGATCGTGGATTTGTGAATAGAGCAATCGATAATTCTTGGGCGGGCGGTTCTTCGCTTTATCGTCTTTCGCGCCTTGTATGTGCCGGTCCAGCAAACCGCGGTCCGCATCCGGAAATTCATTGGCAAATGCATTGAGCGCGGTCTCATCGGCCAGCAGGCGCTCACGCCAGCGTTCCGCCAGGTGATGCAATGCCGTCTGCTTTTTGTTTGGCGCCTTGAGCGAGTTCAGTTGTTCAATGATCGGCAGTGGATCGATTTCGCGCATCAAACGGCCGATGTATTGCATCTGCCGCTTCATGCCGCCGTATTTGCTTTTGGGGATACGCTTGGCGTCCACGACTGCGGTGTGCAGATTATCCGGCAAGTCGAGCTTGTTGATGGTCTCGTTTGAGAGTCCGACCAGTTCCTCCGATGTCCTGCAATGCCAGCATGTCCCGTTTCTTCTGGCTTTTGCTGATAGAATTTTCGTCTTCTGTGTCTGTCATGTTGTGCTTGTCTCGTTTCAGCCGTGATGATACCGCACGGCGTCGATTTTCCCTCCTCTCAAATACCCCACCGTGACTTCAACAACACCCGTAACAAGCGGCAGCCTTGCCGACCTCGCCCAATTTTCGCTTGATCGTGCCAAGGCGCTTGGCGCTACCGCAGCCGAAGTGGAAATTTCCACCTCGCTCGGCCAGGACGTCACCGTCAGGCTGGGGGAAGTCGAAACCATCGAGCACAATCGCGACAAAGGCTTGGGCATTACCGTCTACATCGGCCAAAAGCGCGGTAACGCATCGACGACTGACCTGTCGCGCGAAGCCATCGAACGCACCGTAAAGGCGGCGTTGGCCATTGCAAAATACACCGCCGCTGATGAATTCGCCGGTCTTGCCGATGTGGATCGCCTCGCCCGTCCACCGTTTACGGATTTCGGGCTTTACTACCCGTGGAAGCTGCCAGTCGAGGCGGCCATTGAACTCGGCAAGCGCATGGAAGCGGCAGCATTTGCGGTCGACAAGCGCATCAACAATTCCGAAGGCGCGTCTGTATCTACCTATGAGTCGGATTTCATTTATGCCAATTCTGCTGGCTTTATCGGCGGTTACCCGACCACGCGCCATAGCGCCAGCTGCACCATGATCGCGACCAGCAAGCAGGGTATGCAGCGCGATTATTGGTATGCGATGGCGAGGGATCAACAAAATCTGGAGTCGGCAGAAGCCATCGGTCGCCGCGCCGGCGAGCGGACGGTGGCGCGGCTGGACGCGAAGAAAATTGCCAGCTGTGAAGTCCCGGTACTGTTTGAAGCGACTGTCGCGCCAGGCCTCATTGGCAGCTTTGTCGGGGCAGTGAGCGGTAGTGCGCTTTATCGCAAAGCGAGCTTCCTGCAGGACAGCATTGGGCAAACAATCTTCTCCCCTCTCGTTACGATGCGCGAAGACCCGGGTATCCTCGGCGGACTCGCGAGCGGGCCGTTTGACGGCGAAGGTGTGACCACGGTGGCGCGCGATGTCGTTAAAGATGGCGTGGTGCAAGGCTATTTCCTGGGCAGCTATTCGGCGCGCAAACTTGGGATGCAAAGCACCGGCAACGCGGGCGGCAACCACAATTTGATCGTGGCACCGGGCGAGCTGGATTTCGCCGGTCTCCTGAAAAAAATGCAGCGCGGCTTGGTGGTGACGGAATTGATGGGGCAGGGCGTGAACAATGTGACAGGCGATTATTCGCGCGGCGCGGCGGGCTTCTGGGTAGAGGGCGGCGAGATCGCGTACCCGGTTGAAGAAATCACCATTGCCGGCAATATGAAGCAGATGTTCAAGGACATTATCGCGGTCGGCAATGACGAACTGGCGCTGGGTTCGAAGCGTGTCGGCAGTATTTTGCTCGAACGCATGGCCATCGCGGGGGAATAGTCCGTCACAGGTTGCAAGCTGGTGCTTTATACTTTGGATTGAAGTCGTTTTTCAGATCGACCGAAGACCACAAGACCAAACCCAGAGGAGCAATTCATGCAAAGACGCAAATTCCTGACGTCTGCCGGTGCAGGACTGGCAGCCGGTGCCGCCGCAATTCCCACATTGACACAGGCACAAACTGCTGCGCTACCGACGATCAAATGGCGACTTGCATCGAGCTTCCCCAAGAGCCTCGACACCATTTTTGGTGCGGCGGAGGTTATATCCAAACGTGTCGCGGCAGGCACGGGTGGCAAATTCCAGATTCAGGTATTCGCGGCCGGTGAAATCGTCCCGGCGTTCAGTACCGTGGACGCGGTGCAGAACGGCACCGTCGAGTGCACCCACACGGCACCGTATTATTTTTTCGGCAAGGATCCGACATTTGCGTTTGCCTGCGCCATTCCCTTCGGTATGAACGCGCGCCAGCAGAATGCCTGGATGTACCACGGTGGTGGTATGGCATTGATGCGGGATTTTTTCAAGGATTACAACATCGTCAATTTTCCCGCCGGCAACACCGGCGCGCAGATGGGTGGCTGGTTTCGCAAGGAGATCAAGACCGTTGCTGATTTGAAAGGCCTCAAGTTTCGTGTTGGCGGATTTGCGGGGAGGGTGCTCAGCAAACTCGGTGTTGTGCCGCAGCAGATTCCTGGCGGTGATATTTACCCTGCGCTTGAAAAGGGCACCATCGATGCCGCCGAATGGGTGGGGCCGTACGATGACGAAAAACTGGGCTTTTTCAAAGTCGCGAAATACTACTATTACCCAGGCTGGTGGGAGGGCGGCCCGGAACTCGACCTGTTCGTGAATATGAAACAGTGGGAAGCGCTGCCACCGGAATACAAGTCCATTCTCGAGTCGGCCTGCGCAGAAGCGAATGTGGATATGCTCGCCAAATACGACTCACTCAACCCGGCGGCGCTGAAACGCCTCGCGGGTAACGGCGTACAGTTGCGGCCCTTTAGCCGCGACATCATGAACGCTTGTTTCAAAGCGGCCAATGAAGTTTACGAGGAAGAGTCCGCCAAGAATCCGAAATTCAAGAAAGTCTACGATGCGTGGAAGGCGTTTCGCGACGATCAGATTCTCTGGTTCCGTGTTGCTGAACAGAATTTCGACAGCTATATGGCCACAGCAGGATCGTCGAGCAAGCCAACAACGCCTGCGAAGGCGGCGCCGGCTAAAAAGTAGTTTGGATGGTGTGCAAAGCCCCGCAGATGCGGGGCTTTTCTTTGGAAAATGTCGACGCTGCGTTCCTGCGCTGACCGGGTAAAATTTTTGAAACACCAGCATTGGCGCGCTTTTCCGGGTAAAAAGCCGCCGAAACCCGCGCCGGTGCTAGTGTTTCAATTTATTTTGGAACGTCTAAAAACCCCGGTTCGCCCTGAGCCTGTCGAAGGGTAGTGATGCAAGATATTGACTCCATTGAGTAAGGCTGTGGTTCGACATGCCTTTAGTCCTGAGCTTAACGAAGGGTCACCACGAACGGATTCGGGGTTTCTACAAATTCCCATTTATTTTCCGCCGCGCAGCGCTTTCTCGATTTCCTCAGCCGCCAATTGCTCCTTGGTCTTCGTTTTGGTCGGTGCCGCTTTCGTGTCGAGTTTTCCTTTGGATGCCGCCGGATCAACCTTCGCCTCTGATTTCGCCGGCGTATCTGCTTTGCTGCCAAATGCCTTCATGATGTCGTCGGCTGCGGCATCCTCTTTCGACGATGTGCTCTCTTTGGATTCGCTGCTTTGTCCACCGAGCGCTTTCATCAGGTCGCTGTTGCCGGCAGATTCGTCGGTTTTCTTTTCGTCGACACCGGGCGCATCGCCTGCCGGCAGGTTGATTTCGAACTTGTTCTGGCCAGGCTTGGGCGCGTCGTCTTTGTACACCATCACCATCTGCGGGAAGGTGATCACCAGCCCCACCATGATGAGTTGAATCACCACGAATGGCACGGCACCCCAGTAAATCTGTCCTGTGGTGACCGGTGCGGTGATTTTCTTGGTGATCCTGTCAATGTATTCCCTGGCCGGGGCGACGCTGCGTAGATAAAACAGCGCGAAGCCGAACGGCGGATGCATGAAAGACGTTTGCATATTCACCGCAAGCAGTACGCCAAACCAGATCAGGTCGATCCCCAGCTTGTCGGCAGCCGGTCCGAGCAATGGCACGATGATAAAAGCCAGTTCAAAATAATCGAGGAAGAACGCCAGCACGAATACGAGGATATTGACCACGATCAGGAAGCCGGTCTGCCCGCCGGGCAATTGCGTGAGCAGTTCTTCGACCCATTTATGGCCATCCACGCCGTAGAAAGTCAGGCTGAATACCCGCGCACCGATCAGGATAAACACCACGAATGCGGTGAGCTTGGCTGTGGAATCCATCGCCTGCCTGAGTAATTTGATGCTCAAGCGTCCGCGCATGATCGCCATGATCAACGCGCCGGTTGCGCCCATTGCGCCGCCTTCGGTCGGTGTTGCGACGCCGAGGAAAATGGTGCCGAGAACAAGAAAGATCAATGCCAGTGGCGGTATCAGTACAAAAACAACCTGCTCAGCGAGTTTGGAGAGAAATCCGAACTTGAGTGTGCGGTTGGCAACCGCCGCGATAAAGGCAAAAGCGACACCGACCGATGCCGACACCACAATCGTTTCGTCCAGCGCCTTGCCGCTGTACTTGTGCGCAAAAAATACCGCGATGGCGGTGGATATCGCAAATAGAACAGCCAGTGAAATCACACCGCTATTGCCGCTGGCCTCTTTGAATACTCGGGCCTCTGCCGGCAGGGCAGGTACCCACTGCGGTTTGATCAGGGCCACAAACACGATGTACAGCGCGTAAAGGCCAGCGAGTGTGATGCCGGGAATAAAGGCACCGGCGTACATGTCACCCACCGATTTGCCGAGCTGGTCGGCCATGATAATCAGCACGAGGGAGGGCGGGATGATCTGTGCAAGGGTGCCGGAAGCGGCGATTACGCCAGAGGCGAGGCGGCGGTCGTAGCCGTAGCGCAGCATGATCGGCAACGAAATAAGGCCCATTGAAATGACCGACGCGGCGACGACACCGGTGGTCGCGGCGAGCAAGGCCCCGACGAATATGACAGCGAACGCCAAGCCACCTCGAATCGGACCAAACAATTGGCCAATGGTATCGAGCAAATCTTCGGCCATGCCGCTGCGCTCAAGAATCAATCCCATGAAGGTGAAAAACGGGACTGCCAGCAACGTATCGTTGGCCATCACACCCCATATGCGTTCTGGCAGGGCCTGAAAAAGCGCGGGCGACAACAGGCCCAGTTCAATGCCGATCAAGCCGAAGACGATGCCATTGGCTGCCAGCGCGAACGCGACCGGGTAACCGAGCAGGAGAAACGCGAACAGCCCGAGAAACATCAGGGGCGCCAGGTTATGGATAATGAATTGCGTCATTGCTTGTTCCCGGATACCTGGTTTGCGAGCTTCGCTTTGTTGGGTCGTCTTGCCGCTTCCTGCTCCCGTGCCTCAGCGATGGCACGTGCAAGCTCCTCCTCGGCAGTCGGCCCGGCGTCATCGGCGGCGTGATCGGGATACTTTCCCTGCAGGATGGCGATGCGTTTGATTAGCTCGGAAAGTCCCTGCAAAACCAGCAGGCAAAAGCCGACCGGCACCAGCAGGCGCGCCGGCCAGATAATCAATCCGCCGGCGTTTGAGGACATTTCGTTGTGCACGAAGGCGTTGACGAATACCGGCCAGGACAGATAGGTGATGAGCACGGCCATTGGCAACAGGAAGAACAGCGTACCGAACACGTCGATGTACAGCTGCGTGCGGCGGGTGAATCGGCTGTAAATGACATCGATGCGAACATGCTGATGATGCAGCAGCGCATAACCCCCGCAGAGCAGGACGACGGCAGAAAACAGGTACCACTGCAATTCCAGCCACGCGTTTGAACTGTTGTCAAAAAGATAGCGCACCGTCGCGTTACCCGAACTCACCAGTACGGCAATCAGCGTCAGCCACGACGCCCACCTGCCGACCAGGTTGTTGAGCGAATCGATCAGGCCGGAAAACTTCAAAAATAGCTGCACGTCAATCCCCTCTTTTGCCGGTGTGCATCCCCGCACGTGACCGCGTTTTTCAGTGGCGAGTATAGCGACTTTAATCGTAGAATTGACTCCGTAGCCGGGCGCAAAAGGCCAGGCGTGCACGATGGCGTTTCAAGTTGACGCAAAGTTCGGTAAAGTGGGTGTAATATTCGGCCAGAAAATGGCTGTTCCTGCATCGTCACGCTGGCGTTCTTCCTGGCCGACAGCGTGTCGAGGCCATTGCGCAAATGAGCGCAGTTAGATACAGGTTCAGCCCAACGGAGGGCATCATGGTTTTGTTTCCGGGCAACGCTGCAGATAGCCCGCACCAGTCGAAAGAATTCATCCTTCGCAGTTTGCAAATCGCAGTACTGCGTTTGATCGCGTCCGGGCACAAGCAATTCCGCAACGTGTTTGCGTTTGCGTGTGTACTATTGGCCACGTCAACATTTTTCTCTGGCAGTGTTGTGGCCCAGAATGCCGCGACGGGCCAGACGTTATTCACGATGACAGCCAATTGCACTGGCTGCCACTTGAATGGTGCCGAAGTCAATGGTGCCGGGGTTGCCTCTGATGCCAGTGCGGCGAACGTGATCAACAATGCCAATACGCTGGGCATGGGTGGATTGGGGCCCGGTGGCGTTTCGCTGACCGCGCAACAAATAGCCGACATTACCGCTTACCTTGCCACCATCGTGGTCGATCCGTACGTTGCACCTGTCAACGCGACTTACAACACCACGCTCGATATCGTCGTGCCGACAGCGGCGACACTGGTTGCAGCCAACAGGGTGGTTGCCTTCGGTACCACCTATAGCGCCTTCAATCGCTTCGTCATCGTCAGTCCTGGCAGCAAAGGCACTGCGTCATACCTTAGCGGCAGCACGATTCGCTACGTGCCATCGGTAAACCAGTGCGGTGCCGATACGATTACTTACATGGCCAGGAATACCGGTCTGCCGGCTATATCGTCCAGCACCAGAAGGCTGTCCGTTTTTATCAATTCGCCATCTCCCACCACCAGTCTGGCCACGCAGAATATTGCCTATAGCACTTCTGCGACGACCCTGGCGGGGTTGGTACTGGGTGGTGGTGCCACCGGACTCAACGTTACCGTGCAGCCTTCGGTGGGCACCGTCAGTGTCGGTGCCGGGCCTTCGTTAACCTATACGGCAAGCAGCACGGCCTATGCGGCTTCAGTCAGCTTCACCTATGTCGCGACGGGTCCTTGTGGCACGCAGTCGGCACCGGTCAATTTCACCATCAACCTCACGACGCAACCACCCGCGCCGACGGTGGCGGTGCCGGCAGGACCATTTCAGACGGCCTTTAATACGCCTACCGGAATCAACGTTAGCGGAAGCATCACCGGTGTCGTCACGAGTGTCGCGGTCGCGAGCGTGACAAATGGCACCGCGATGGTCAGCGGTACGACGATTACGTTTACGCCAACCGTCGGCTTCACGGGTACTGGTTCGTTCACCTACACGGCGACCGGGCCTAACGGCGTGCCGTCTGCCGCGTCCGGGGCCGTGAATATCACCGTCTTGCCGGCGATCCCGACCGTCACAGCTGCGCCGGGACCTTTTTCAACGGCGTTCAATACGCCGATAAATGTCGATCTCACTGGTCGCGTAACGGGGACGTTCACCAGCATTGCGACGACCGCCGTGACCAATGGCACGACCATGGTGGCCGGCAACGTGGTGACATTTACGCCGACACTAAACTTCACCGGTACGGGCAGTTTTCAATTCACTGCCACCAACGCGGGTGGAACTTCCGCGCCATCGGCCTCGATGAATATTACCGTGCTGCCCGCTGCGCCTGTCGTGGCGGCTCGTGCTGTATTGGTGACGTTTCAGTTGCCGTTGGCGATAGACCTTACAACGCAAATCACTGGTATGTCGACGAGTATTGCGGTGGTGACGCCGGCGGCGAACGGTAGTACTTCGGTGCTCGGCAATGTCGTGACATATACGCCGAACGCGGCATTCCTTGGCGCGGACACTTTTTCCTACCGGGCAACAGGGCCGGGTGGGGCATCCAATACCGCGCTGGTCAGCATCACCGTGATACCCGCCGCACCGCCCACGGCAACATCGCCTCCACCAGTGACCACCGCCTTCAATACGCAAGTCGCCATCGACATGACCGCGCAACTGGGAGGGGTTTTTACCGGTGTCGCGGTCGTCACAGCGCCTGTAAACGGCACGATCGTCTCGACTGTCGGTAACGTCATCACCTACCGCCCCAACACCGGCTATGCGGGGGCAGATTCATTCACTTACCAGGCGCAAGGTCCGGGCGGGACGATTTCGACGCCGCCTGCACTGGTGAGCATCACCGTGTCACCGTCGGTGCCCGTCGTCACCGCTCCTGCGACCGTAACCACCGCGTTCAATACGCCAGTCGCCATCAACTTGACGGCGCAGATCAGCGGCGTATTCACCAGCATTGCCATCGTTACCCCGCCTGCGCTCGGCAGCGTCGCTATCGTCGGCAACACGGTAACGTACACGC
>JAJAYN010000357.1 GCA_026786225.1 Burkholderiales bacterium
GACCTTCACGTCCGTAGCAGGCGTTTCCTTGAGCGCGATGTAGAAGCCCAGCAGCGACTGACGCGCATCCTCGAGCATGTCCCAGGAGTAATTGATCTCGCTGCGGTAGTGGCCGCGCAGCAGGAAATAACGCACGGTCTCACCGCCCTGCACGGCGTCGAGCTTGTTAAGCACCTCTCGCAAGGTGAAAAAATTGCCCAGTGATTTGGACATTTTTTCATGATCGATATTGAGGAAGGCGGCATGCATCCAGAATTTGGCAAACTGCCCTCCACTGCCTTTGTCGAATGTGCCCTCGGTCTGCGCAATTTCATTTTCGTGATGGGGAAACTGTAAATCCAGCCCGCCACCGTGAATATCGATCTGGTCACCGAGTTCCGCCCTGCACATCGCGGAGCACTCGATATGCCAGCCTGGCCGTCCGCCGCCGAAGATGGATGGCCACTGTGGCTCGTTCGGCTTGGCCGCTTTCCACAAGACAAAATCCAGCGGGTCGCGCTTGGCGGACTCCACCGCGACGCGCTCACCCGCGCGCAGTTCATCCGGGTTCTTGCCGGACAACTTTCCGTAACCTTCAAATTCACGCACCGCGTAATACACGTCGCCATTGCTGGCCCGATAGGCCATACCCTTGTCTTCTAGCTGCTTGATGATTGCCAGCATCTGTTCAATATGGCGAGTCGCGCGCGGGCTGTGCGTGGGCCGCAGCAATTTGAGGCGCGCCGCATCTTCGAAATATGCGTCCGTCATGCGTGCCGTCAACGCCTCCATGGGTTCATTGTGGGCGTTTGCACGCTCGATGATCTTGTCGTCGATGTCAGTAATATTGCGAACGAAATTGACGGTATAACCCGTCGCCGTGAGCCAGCGATAGACCATGTCAAAGGCCGCAAAGGTGCGCGCGTTGCCGATATGAAAATAGTCATAAACGGTCGGGCCGCAAACATACATGCGCACGAGGCCGGGTTCAATCGTCGTGAATGCCTGTTTTTGTCTACCCAGCGTGTTGTAAACGGTATGCATATGAAGTTTTCTCTGTGGACGGCGAATTCAACAACGATTTAGCGTCGCGAAACTTGCGCGTAGGCGCGCTGTCTCAATTACCCGAACAAATTGGAATCGACCTGGCGCGAAAACGGCGGGCCGGCGGGACTCAGGCAGGCTGGCGGGGAATCAACAACATCGAAGGTGCGCGACGCCGAACAAGGCCACGTTGGCTAAATCAAAACACGCCGTGGCAGCAGTCAGTTGTAACCGGGATTCGGACCGTAAAAAACGCTGTGATGTTGTGAAGTTCAGAAGCATTGTTGGTAGAATGGTCGCGTTGTGTGGGACACTGTTTTTCATTAAATTCAACGAATTATAACAAAATGCTCACTACCAATTTATCCCGCAAACTGCGTTATGGCGTGGTTGCCTGTGCAATCTGTTTTTCGCCTTCCGGGGTTGCCGGGCCCGCCGAAGACACCAAGGATGCCACCAAGCTTTATCAACAGGGCAAGCTTGACCAGGCACTTTCAAAAGTGAACGGTGCATTGGCACAGCAACCCAAGGATGCGCAGGGCCGATTTCTGAAGGGCCTGATATTGACCGAGTTGAAAAAAGGCGCGGACGCTATTCAGGTCTTCACCGGTCTTACAGAGGACTATCCGGAACTTCCAGAGCCATACAACAACCTCGCCGTGCTTTACGCAGGCCAGGGCAATTACGACAAGGCCAAAGCCGCACTAGAGCTTGCCATCCATACCCATCCCAGCTACGCGACCGCGTATGAGAATCTTGGCGACATTTATGCGCAGTTAGCGCGCAGGTCTTATGACAAGGCACTGCAACTCGACAAGGCCAACCTGACGGCGCAAGGCAAGCTCTCGATGGTCAAGGACATTTTCAATCTTCCCAAAGTAGCGACGGCGGATGCCCCCAAGACCGCACCAGTACAGGTCGCGGTGGCAACCAAGACCGAACCTGTGAAAGCGACGACTGCCGTCGCGACAAAACCGGGAAACGTTGCGCTTTCCGGCAATGCGACTGCTGACGTTAAGGCAACCGTGGAGGCTTGGGCCAAAGCGTGGGCGGCCAAAGATACTGCCGCCTATCTCGGCTTCTATGCCCCGGATTTTGAGACGCCCGCCGGTATGACTCGCGCAGCGTGGGAAGCGCAACGCAAGGAACGGATTGAACCAAAGAAAGCCATCTCCGTCGACGTGAATATTATCAAGACTTCGTTGCAAGGCAACGTGGCCACGGTGGTATTGCGTCAGATATATCGGGCTGATGCCGTCAAAAGCGACAACACCAAAACGTTACGACTGGTCAAAACCGGTGACCGGTGGTTGATCAACCTCGAACGGTCGGGAGCTTAAAGGGATTGCTGTACGTCATTTTTATGCGACGCACATCGATGCTCTTGCGCGGCCTCGCCCCAGGTTGCCTTGGGGTGGTCGTTTTCAGTGCTTCCATCGTCAGCGCCCAGCCTGCGCCGCTGGCATCGATTGCATTCAGCAATGAAGTTGAAGCATCGCTGGTGCGGGTGCTCGAATCACTCAAGCACGATGGCTTTAAAC
>JAJAYN010000358.1 GCA_026786225.1 Burkholderiales bacterium
AGGGAAGTCATGACAACGCCCGTATAGGCTCCATTGCTGATCGGCGTGGTGGGTGATGCCTTGTATACGATTTGAGGCCCGTCTCCAAAAACACCGCAAGATACAAAGAAGCCATTCACCACCGGGTCCAGCTTTTCAAGCTTCACGGGTACGTTGAATGTGATGGCCTTATCCGCATGGGCGAGTGGGCTTATCGCCGCCAATGCGGACGCGATAACAATCGCGAACGTGTTTGCGATCCTGATGGGCGATTTCTGTCGTGCGTTCATGGTTATCTCCAGGTTAGGGTTTTGGTTTGAGGCCAGTCACATTGATGGACGGGGCGTTGACGGTATTTGGCAGATCAATCACCAAGCCGATTGCGATTATTTGAGACGTGGTGATTTGGTCGGGTAGCGGCACGGTAAGCCCGGTCACTGTTATGGGTGGGGTATCGATGGTGGACGAAATGCCGTCAGTGCGCCCACCACGTTGAACAGTGCTGAAGCCCGTTGCTGTGATGGTCGGCGCATTGACCGTAGCCGGTAGCGTCGCGGTCAGACCGGTGACATTAATTTGCGGTGTACTAATGTCTGAAGGCAGGGGCACCACCAGGCCAGACACGGTTATCGATGGGGTGACAAGCACCGCCGGAAAATCGACGAGCAAGCCGGTAACACTTATCGAGGGTGTATTCACGACAAGCGGCGGCGCAATGGTCGGAACGATTGCGTTTACCGGCACTGGCAAAGGCGACGTGACCGGCAGTGCTTTGACCGGTGGAGAAGCACTGCCCCCCGCTCCCGTTGAACGGGGTGGTGACGCAACTTGCGCCGATAGCGACATGCTTGCCAGCGCAACAGCGAGCCCGGCAAATATTGCCCGCTTCGCGGCATGGCGCGGCGTATTGTCTCGGTATAAATCTGTATTCATCCCAATTGAGTCGAAGCCCAAGCGCGATGGGTTCAATCTTTTTTTTGACCCCTGCTGCGCGCATTGCCGGATCGAAATCCAAATGGGCCGTGGTCGATATATTTTGCGCGCATGGATACGTTGAAAATCAATGCGAACCTGGACCCTTATCGTCCAGTGGCATTGACGTCACGAGCCAAAGCTTCCTCCCAGCGGCATGCCGTCGACTGTATAGTTAGCGAAGCAATCTCCGTGCAGTAAAATCTTTTTCGCAAAAGGGCTTTTAACGCTTTTTCAAAAGCGGCAGAAATGCAGGCATCGGCCAAGTTGGATTTAGATTCTAAGAGATGACGAAGAAGAACGAATGATGATGAAAAATTTGAGCCTTGGTATTGCTGAACCTTGGTATTACTTTGTTTGCAGGACGAGCGTCAAGTCATTATTCTCTTTTGATATTAACTAATTTCAAACCAATATGACGATTCCAATTTTCACATTGGAACAGCTCGGCGTTCCTATCCGAATCGCTCAGCTCGCGCGCGAACTTCATGCGCGTAGATTGACTGACCTCAACATCCTGCACGATTCGTCACCGGTTTTTTTGGATGTGGTCGGTGAACATGCAACTTGGCGCTGTGACAATCAATCCGTAGCGTTTGCCACTCTTGAAGCGCGAAATCAGTGTGTCGCGGCCCTTGCACATTCGGAGTGGTGTGCTGGCCGAAATGCCGAGGATCATAAGGGGCTATTCGATACAGCGCATATGCTTTGGCGCATCGAGATCGGCCATAGCGATCAAGCCAGTGGGCGCTTCTTGGCGCTCGCGCACAGCACTACCAACATATTTACAAGCGCTGCCGCACGGCTGGCTGACGCCGATTCCAAGGTTTTCGATGTCCTTCATGCCGTTGGCGCAGCTATTGGATATCTGGATTCTTTTGAGCCGGCGGACCTGATTGCGTTCGTCGAAGCGCAATACGAAAAGACAAAACGAGATATGGCTTCAGGTTTGCTGTTCAACACAATCGAGCAGGCGATTGCACGTGATCCCACCACGTGTCGCGCCCTAAATACCGCGGTTAAGGAAAAAGCCACCGTTCCAATCTCCGGTCTGTATCAAACTACCCTGCTGGCGCTTGCACGTGCGGGCGAGCTTGACGAGGCCGTAGCAACGGCGATGCGTGATACGCAAAGCCAAGACCCATTAGTCCAACAGCTTGCCCACTGGTCAATTGCACTACTTCTTGCACAATACGAAATTCCTGAAAGCACCCAGGATAGATGTGTTGAGTTACTCAGAGTTGCATGCCGCAGTGCACCAATTGCACCAATTGGGGACAGACCACGGTTATCTCCTGAAAACAACCGTGGTCTGTCCCCAATTGTTCCCACCAACGCCAACGTCGGCGGGAGTTACACATACAACTACAACGGCGCCGGGGAATTGCTCAGCCAGACCGATCCGAAATCACAGGTCACGAAACAACAATACGATGCCGTCGGGCGCATGACCGAACGCGACGAGCATGGCACCACCAGTACCTGGGCCTACGACGATTGCGGTAAAGGCATCGGCAAGCTCTGCAGCACCAGCAAGGTGGGCGCGTCGCATGTATACGTGTATGACGCGCAAGCTCGCACGCAGCAAGTCAAAACCACTATCGACAACCAGGAATTCGTACGCACCACGCTATATAACCCGAAAGGGCAATTGAGCTATGTGGGGTATCCGCAAACGGAGCCAGGCCAACAGCCGCTTGGTTTAACGACGACGTATAACGTTCACGGATTTGCAGACAAGGTACAAAGAACCGGTGCGGTTGATCCCTATTGGACTGCCACCGCGCGCTACGATGATGGCAGCTTTGCCAGCGGCACCAACGGTGCGGCACCTTACGAGAAAGACTATGACGTTCTTGGGCGTCTCTCCGTCGTGCGATTGCGCAGCGCACAATCCGCTTTGGTTCATACCAGTAATTACAGTTACGACAAGATAGGCAATCTCACCTCGCGTGCGCAACAGCCGGCCAGTGTTGGTCCGCAAAATGCAGAGAGATTTTGCTATGACAGCCTGAACCGTGTAACACATGCGAGCGTCGGCACCGGCATTGATTGCAGCGCCGCTGCGCAATATATCTACTCCGTCGATGGCAATCTCACGACCAAGAATGGTGCCACCGGTGCCGTTGGCAC
>JAJAYN010000359.1 GCA_026786225.1 Burkholderiales bacterium
CGCCACCACCATGCCACCGACCATGTCTGAATGGCCATTCATGTATTTGGTTACCGAATGCACGACCAGATCAAAGCCATGATCGAGGGGGCGTTGCACATACGGCGTCGCAAAGGTGTTGTCGGCTACTGAAATCAGGTTGTGCTTCTTCGCGATTGCGGCGACTGCGGAAAGATCCACCAGCTTCAGTAACGGGTTGCTGGGAGACTCGACCCAAATCATTTTCGTATTTGGCTTGATCGCAGCTTCGATCTTTGCCGGATCGGTCATGTCCATGAACGTAAATTCAAGGCCAGCCGAGCGCTTCCGCACATTTTCAAACAGGCGATAGCTCCCGCCGTACAAATCGTCCAGCGCAATAACGTGACTTCCGGAATCCAACGTGTCCAGAACAGTCGCAGAACCCGCAAGACCGGAAGCGAACGCAAAACCCTGCACACCATTTTCAAGGTCTGCCACGCAACGCTCAAACGCCATGCGCGTCGGATTGTGCGTGCGGCCATACTCGAAGCCTTTGTGCACACCGGGGCTCGATTGCACGTAGGTGGAGGTGGCGTAGATGGGCTGCATCACCGCGCCAGTGGTGGGGTCGGGTTCCTGCCCAGCGTGGATGGCGCGCGTGCCGAAGAGGTGTTTGGTTGTCATGATTAGTGTGCCCGGCGACGTAGGTAGTTAAGGAGGTCGTAACGTGTGATGAGGCCAAGGAATTTGTCACCATCGTTCACGATGGCGACATAGCCCTTGTCGAAGATCGGCAGTAATGCAGCGACTGGTTCGGATACCTGAATGGTTTTGATTTTCTCGGTCATCGCGCCGACAACCTTCGTTGTGAAGCGCGATTCATCGCCAATCACCGACATCAAAATATCAGACTCATCGATGATGCCAATAACCGTGTCATTGTCCAGAACTGGCAATTGCTGAAAATCATAGAGCTTCATTCGTGCATAAGCCGTCTGCAACGTGTCGTCCGACTTGATGGTGATCGTGGCACGATCATTGTGGCGACGCGCGACGAGATCGGACAAATCGCCCTTGGCAGGCCGCTCGATAATGCCTTGGTCGACCAGCCAGTAATCGTTGTACATCTTTGACAAGTATTTGCCGCCCACATCGCAGACGATGGTGACTACGCGCTTTGGTGTCGTTTGTTCGCGGCAATAGCGCAGCGCCGTTGCGAGGAGGGTTCCGGTAGACGAACCACCCATGATGCCTTCCTTCTGCAGCAGTTCTCGTGCCGCCAGCAACGCTTCGCCGTCGCCAATGGCATAGGCTTTTTTCGCCAGCTTGATGTCGAGATTAGCGGGCACGTAGTCGCCGCCAATACCCTCGACGAGCCAGGAACCGCTTGGACCATGCGTGCCCGTGTTGACGATCTCGTTAAGGATGGAGCCCTTGGGGTCAGCCAATACCATTTCCACATGCGGTGCAACGCGCTGGAAGAAACGGCCCATGCCCGTGATGGTGCCGCCGCTGCCTACACCAGCGACGACCGCATCCAGCCGGTGCTCCATCTGCTCCCAAATCTCTGGCGCGGTCCAGTCTTCATGCGTTTGCTGGTTGGAAGGGTTGGAGAACTGGTCGATACAAAACGCGCTTTCACCCCTCGCCTGCATTTCTGCGGCGATGCGTTTGGCCATGTCCTGGTAATACTCGGGATGCCCCTTGGAAACGTCGGAGCGCGTCATCACGATCTCCACGCCCATCGCACGCAAATGGAAAATCTTTTCCTGGCTCATCTTGTCGGGAATCACCAAGAGCAGTTTGTAACCCTTGTGGATTGCAGCCAGTGCCAGGCCCAGACCGGTATTTCCCGCCGTCGCTTCCACGATGGTGCCACCCGGCTTGATCTTGCCGTCGCGTTCCGCCGCCTCGATCATGCGCAGCCCGATCCGGTCCTTGATCGAACCGGCAGGGTTATTGCATTCCAGCTTTGCAAAGAGTTCGCAGACGCCGGTATCGAGGTGGGTGAGTTTAACGAGCGGTGTGTCGCCGATCAGGTCGAGCACATTGCCATAGGCTGGCATGGGTGAGGTGCGGGTCATCGGTTAACCTTGGGTTCGCAGCGCAGCCGCTTGTGGCGGCCGGCTAGGGTGGAAAGACGCGTATTTTACGCTGATGGATGGAATGCAGTTGCGCAGCAATTACATCCCGGAGCGAAATGCTTGGGACTGTCGAAGAAAATTGAACATCAAGCATTGGCGGGCTTTCCGAGGCAAAAAAGCGCCAGAAGCCCCGCCAGTGCTGGGGTTGTGCGGGCTTATCCCAGCAGGGCCGCACATGTCAAAATTCCGCATATTCATCAGGAGAATGTAATGAGTGCCACAAAACTATTCGATCTATCCGGCCGCGTCGCACTGATCACCGGCGGCTCGCGCGGGCTAGGCTTGCAGATGGCACACGGCTTCGGCGCCATGGGTGCCAAGCTGGCGCTGAGCGCGCGCAAGGAAAACGAGCTCGCCGACGCGAAAGCAGAACTGACCGCCAAGGGCTATGACGTCTTCACTTTCGCCAGCGATCTGGCCAAGCCGGATACGCTGGAGCCGATGGTCGATGCGGTGCTGAAGAATTTCGGGCGCATCGATATCCTGATGAATAACGCCGGCGCATCGTGGGGCGCACCGGCGGAAAAATATCCGTTGGAAGCCTGGAACAAAGTTATCGGCATCAATCTCACCGGCACCTGGCTGGTCACCCAACTGGTGGGTGCGAAGAGCATGATTCCGAACAAATCCGGCAGCATCATCACGGTGGCGTCCGTCGCCGGATTGCGCGGGCAACTCGGGCCGATGCAAACGATCGCCTACAACACCAGCAAAGGCGGCCTGATAAATTTCACCCGTGCACTCGCGGGCGAATGGGCGCAGTACGGCATCCGCGTGAATGCGCTTGCGCCGGGATTTTTTCCGTCAAAAATGAGCGATGGTTTGTTGAAAGTTCTCGACAAGCAAATTCTCGGCATGACGCCGATGGGCCGACTGGGCGGCGATGAAGATTTGATGGGTCCGGCGATTTTCCTCGCCGCCGATGCGTCCAG
>JAJAYN010000360.1 GCA_026786225.1 Burkholderiales bacterium
CTACTGCGATGCTCAGGGTCATCTCATCGCTCACCGCCGGTGCATTCTTGCCCGCGTTGAATTCGGAGCGCTTGATCTTGGTGCTGGCATTGGCGCCGCACACATCTTTTTTGGTGAACGGGTGCGGCGCGCAGTTGAACGACGACACTGCGAGTGTGACTGGCTTGGTCACGCCCTTGATGGTCAAGTCACCAGCGATCGCTGCGACTTTGTCGCCATCAAATTTAAAACTGCTCGATTTGAAGGTGATGGCTGGAAATTTTTCGACGCTCAAATAGTCTTCGCCCTTGATGTGGCCGTTGAAAAGTTCTGATCCGGTGTTGACGGATTTAGTGTCAATGGTGACATCGAGTGAGCCTGTTTTAGCAGCGCGGTCGATGATGACTTTGCCCGTCGTCTTGTCAAATCGGCTTTGCTGGGTAGAGAAGCCCAAATGCGTATAGGAAAAGCTTGGGAAGGTGTGGTGCGCTTCAAGGACATACGTTTCTGGTGCGGCAAATGCGGGAAGGCCGAGAGCGGCTGTGAAGGCGAGGATGGCGATACGTTTCATGGTGATACTCCTTTGGTTAAGAATAGCGGCTACTTAGATTTGGTGAGTGATTTTGCCGGCGCTGCCGGCGCGGTGGCGGATGCAGTAGCAACCACGCGGAATTTGACCTGTATCTCATTTGCGACAGTAGAGACATCTGCCCATGGCCCTTCGCCAATAGCGAAATCGATGCGCTTAAGTACAAAGCCGCCGTCGAACACGCCGTTAGTGCCGTCAGCTTTATAGGTAAAGGCAGCGATGACAGGTACGGATTTGCCCTTGATCGTGAGCGGGCCGGTGACTTCGTAACTTGCCGGACCGACGGACTTTACCGTGGTCGAGGTGAACGTCGCCATCGGGAACGTTTTTACGTTGAACCACTGCTTGCCGACGACTTCATCGTTGGCGTCTTTTGAACCAGCGTCTTTCGTGGCCAAATCGATGCTGAGTTCGACTTTCGCCGCTTCCGGCCTGGCAGGATCAAACTGAAGCTTGGTGGTGAATTTCGGGAAGCTGCCTTGCACGGGCACGCCCATCTGTCGCGAGGTGAAAACGACGGTGGATTTATCAGCCAATACGGCGGCGTATTCGACGGCGTGCGCAATATTGGCAATAGCGGCAGTTCCGATTAAAACTAAAACACGTGACAAGGATTTCATGTTGGTCTGTGGGGTCTTCGAGGTTGGGGGATTATTTTTGGCGCGCGGGCAGCATACGTCGCAGGATGTCGTCTTTGTCGATGAAGTGATGTTTCAACGCTGCACCCACATGTGCCGAGATGATGGCGATCATCGTGTAGTTCAGGTACTTGTGAACCAGATTCAGCGTCTCGCCCAGTTCTTTGTTTTTCCCCAGCAGGTCGGGGATGGGCAATACGCCGAAGTAGACCGTCTGAAATCCCTTGGCAGAACTCATCAGCCAGCCCGTTAGCGGGATCGTAATCATTAACCCGTAAAGAATGTAATGCGTGGTTTCTGCAATGAAACGCTGCCATTGGGGCATATCCGACGGTAGCGGCGGCGGCGTATGGGTTATTCGCCAAAGGCAACGCACAAGTACGAGCGCGAAAATTGTCACACCCGCCCATTTATGCCACGAATAAAGCTGCAATTTGGCTGGCGAAAGCTTGAGATCGACCTTATACAAGCCCACGCCTAGCGAAACGAGGATCATCAAGCCGATGAGCCAGTGCAGGCCCTTGGCAACGCCGGAGTAGCGTTGGAAATTGATCGTCATTGCTATTGCCTGATTTCCGTATTGGTTGTGGATTCGAATGCGGCGCGTAACCGATAGAGGTGCATTTGCATCGCGCTAAGTTCCACATCGCTGAAAGCGGCAAACAAGGGGTCCAGGTGGGCCAGGTGTCGCGGAAAAATATCCTCAAACAAGCCCTGTCCCTTTCGCGTGAGCTTTGTGATCCAGCTTCGCCCGTCTTCCGGTGATTCGTGCCGGATCAACAGCCCTTTTTGTTCCAGTCGATTGAGTACACCCGTCATTGTTCCCTTGGTGATAAGTGTTTTTTCGCCCAGTTCCTTGCAACTCATGCCTGCCGTATTACCAAGTGTGGCGATGATGTCGAATTGCGCGGGCGTCAGTCCAAGTCCACGAATGTGCGTGCCCGAGCAACGCTCAAAGCTCTGTGCGCATTCAATGAGGGAACGGACAAGGGGCATATAGCGTTTGTTTCGCATGATGGTATCAATTGAGCCAGCGGCAAAGCAATATAGTACGCATTAGGACTATATGCTGCAAGGTTGCACACATGGGTGTCAAGGCGTTGAGATTCGCGATGCGTAACAGCGCCTTCGGTGTTGCCGGTCGGCGGCGTCGCAAAACAGTGCTACCTGAGCGTTCGGCCCGGCATAGTGTGGCGGCGCAACGTTAGTCCGCTACTGAAATCGCTTGCGCGGGGGCCACGTGGTGCGCGGGATCGGCTGTAAAATCTGCTGCGCAACAGTACTTTTTTGCAGGATTGCCGTGTGACGCCGACCTTCTTCCAATGACTGCGACGCGAATAATTCAAAACGCTCATTTCCGGAACTTGGTCTGCTGCCGCGCCAAAGCAGCGTCCAATCACCCTTTGGCGCGCTAACGGCCGTCGTTGTTCTGAGTTGTCGCAACATGAAAGGGCAGTTCGCCAGGGGGGCCACCTCTTTGCGCACGGTGACGATGCCCTGTGTGTATTGCAGGATGCCACGTTCCGATTCGCCGAATTGCTCACTTTGAATACATGAATAGCGCGACGGCAGCGTGCGGGCTAGCGCCGCGTAAACGTCCTGATACCCTTTGGCCACATCGAGCCACGGTAACAGCAGCAACATCGGCAAGGCCCATGAGATCGCCATCGACGCCGTCCATAACAGCAGCGAGCCTTGAGCGATGCGGCGGCAAAAAAACAGGATCGCAACCCACCCGGCCGAGAGAAGCGCGGCGACGGCCACGACCGGCAGGGAGACCGGCAGGTCAAACGTGAGGGGCACATTGCGCATGATCCACTGCCATTCGGGTGCCTGACCGCTGGACGTCAATGCGCTCCACAGGTACCAACTCAGTGATGCCATCAACAATGCGATCACGGCACCCATTGCCCCAAGGATATGCCAAAGCCGCATCGGCACGTGGTTGAGCACACCGGTGGACGCAAGCGCGAGTGCAGGCAGAAGCGGCAACGCGTAAATTACGCGCGCCGAGCCTGCGATGACGAGTACAAATGTGAGAGTCAAGGCGACGGCGAGGCCGACCTGCATGCCGGTGTCGCGGAGAATTCGTGCGCGCGTGTTCCAGAGACCAATGCCAAGGAAAATCCACCAAGGGAACAGGAACCAGGGAAAGGCCTTGGTCCAGAAGCCACGTTCGCTCGCGGCGCCGAGCAGATCCACCGAAAAGCCAAAAAATCGCCCGATATTGTTGTCCCAAACCCATGTCACGAAGGACACCGGATCGCGCACATACAGAAGTGTCGGCCAGATGACCAGACAGGGCAGGGCAACGAGTAGCGCGAGCAAGAGCATGCGTAGATATCGTCGATCTCGCCACTGCGCAAAACAGATCGGTAACGTAAGGGCCGCCAACGCAATCGCACCAGGCGCCAGCAGGCCCTTGGCGAGAAAACCCATGCCAACGCCAATGCCAACCGCTGCGAATGCCCATTTGCGCTCGAATGCGTGCGCCACAAAACCCAGCATCGCCACGGCAAATCCGGCCGTCAGCGGCAAATCTGGCAGCATGAGTGGCACGGTATTTAGTAAGCCAAGCGTGCCGAGCATGATGAGGAGCGCAATGCGCCCATGACCGACGCCCCAGGCGATTCGGCCGGCCAGCGCCGTGGCCCACAATGCCATCCCTATGAAGACGCCGCTTGCAAGCCGCGCGCCATCGTGCAGGGGGAGTATTGAGCTGGTTAGTGTGGCTGTAACCGCAGCGACCCAATGATAGAGCGGCGGCTTTTCCATAAACGGTTCGCCCGCCAGATGCGGCACGATCCAGTCGCCGGACTGCAGCATGTGGAAAATTCCGGCGAATATGTAGCCCTCGTCAGGCTTCCACGGTTGGTGACCGACCAACCCCGGCAGGCAAAAGGCGAGCGCGACACATAGCACCACGAATCCGTGCGGAAAAGCAGCCTGCCCATCAGAGAGGTTGGTTGAAGTATTCAAACGAGTGCGCGCGTTGGTTGCTCGGTGCAATCGGGTCGAAAATGATCCTGTTACACTCAGTAACAAATATTGTAACACCTGCCAAATGTAGGAATTTTGCCAGGTCTCAACGAGGCCGTCATCTTAGAGCCCCAGACTTGCTCGGCGGACTGATCGCGA
>JAJAYN010000361.1 GCA_026786225.1 Burkholderiales bacterium
GCGATGTTCCATGTGAAGAACGTGACCACACCAACGATGGTGATTCACGGCGCAGCCGATATCCGCGTACCGACAAACCAGGGCGCGGAATTCTTCCGCGCGCTACAACAACGCGGTGTACCGACACGCATGCTGGTGCTGCCGAGGCAGCCGCATAACCCAATCGAGCCGAAGATGTCGCTTGCGACCATGCGCGGCAATCTGGAATGGATGGAGAAGTATCTGCCGGTGGCGAAGAACTAGGAATTCACATCACATGGAGATGGATGTGATCCGGATCGTGGTGAATGGCTGTGCGGTCCTTGCGCCGCTGTGGGTCATCGGCCCGCTGATGCAGAAGGGCATGCGCCACCGCTTTGTGCTCATCGCGATCTTTCTGATTTTCCTTGGCTTGCATTACGTCATATTCGCCACCGGTTTTGAGCCCATGGGCGCGCTGCTGCGTGCCATTGGTTTATCGGCGATGATGATGGTGTTTGGCTATGTTTGGGCGCTTGCGATGAAGAAGCACGCGGCAGACCATGCCGCGCAGGCAAGCGACCGGGTTGGCGATTAATTTCGTGCGACGTAAAAATTCTGGCCGGGCCAATCAATCAATCAAACAGAAAATCGACAATTGGCACCAACGACAGCGCATTTACTGACTGGCTGAATGCCACAGAAGTGCTCGCGATATAGCTGCCACTACCCGCGTACTGCGCGGTGATCGAGCGCAAACCCTTCAGCAGCCCGGTCGTTACGCATAGTGCGGAACCTGCCGATAACGTGACCGCGCTGCAGCCCGCGATGAGGTTACCGTCATTGCGAAACGCAACGCTGCCGGTAGGCGTTCCCGCACCACTCGCGACTGTTGCGGTGAACGTCACCGATTGGCCAACAAAGGAAGGGTTGCGTGATGATGCAAGCGTGGTGGTCGAACTCGCCTGTGCCAGCGGCAGTACGACCGAGTCAATCCACGCGCGGTCGGCACAGTCGAATGACAGTGCTGGAAATGCGTTCGCACAAGGAAAATTAATTCCATTTCTAAAACGCCAGCGCAGCGTGTGCACGCCAGCAGTAATGGCCTCGGTTCTGGTCAACCAGCCGGTATCACCGCCCGCTGACGAAAATACGACAATGTCATCGACCATGAACTGCATATTTGCGAATGGTGTGTCCAAGGACGAAACGCGATACGCGAAGCTCACGTTTCCAGCCAGAAAGGTTGCCGTGTATTCAAGATCGGAGTTGGCGTCAACGCTATTGCCCGGACTCAGGACCGCCGCCGACTGCAGACTGTTGGGGCTCAGGTATCCATCCGTCAGGTCAACCGTCCACGCCGCCGAGGATGATGCTGGCGTGACATAAGCGGCGGGTATCACACCACCAACCGGAAAAGTATCGGGCTCATCGTCGATGATGGTTACGGTGGCTGTGGTTGTCGTGCCATTCAGCGCCCCGATCGACACGCCGCCGGGGGTACTCAAGGTGACGGTAAACGTTTCTTTTCCCTCGAGCAGCGCGTCCTGCAGGATCGGCACGATGATGGTGCGCGTTGTGGCATCGTTGGTTGCCCAGTTCAATGTTCCACTGGTGGTGGTGAAATCGGCGCCTGCCGTCGCGGTGCCATTGGCAGTCGCGTAGTTCACTGAAATCGGACCGGTAAAGCCGACGTGTCGTTCGACGGTCAATTGAACCGAACCGCCACCCTCCGCGACTGAATAGGTGGACGCGGAAAACGTCACAATGCCCGGCCCGGTGAATGCGCTGTCAGGCAAGCCCGTTCGAAAGTTGCGCGTGGTTTCAAGCGTGTCATTCAGGGCCTGCCGTTCGTGTGCGTTGGTCGCATTGCCGGTCGTGAAGCCGTTGTACAAGACGGCAGGATTACTGAAATTCGGAATGCGCTCACAGGACGTGCCCGGCGGGGTTGCGACACACTGATCGTTATACGACATCACGGTGCGAAATCGATTCAAGAGGTCGATGTAGCCGTGCGCGTAATTGATGAGGGTTGCCGCCCCGCCAGCTTCAGGCGTCACCGTGGTTGGTGTATTCGGCGACTCAAAGTTGTCGTGATGCAGGCCCATATTGTGTCCAAGCTCATGTGCAAACGTTGCCGAGGCACCATCTGTGCAAGCAGGAGAATTAACGGCGTTATATGCGTTCCCGGCAAAGCCACTGCTTTCCGTTGTCATCACATATCCGAGTCCGCATGTCGTCGGGTAATTTCCCCAGAGGCTGACAAAATCAGCTTTATAGATGTCGCGCAAAATTGGTACGGTATCGAGAAAGCCATCAGCTGGATTCGCCAGCCGGGACAGATCTACGCCGTCGGTTGTTTCCGTGTAGGCCACTTCACCTTTGTAAACGAGGCGAAGGCGCTGAACCACGTTTGAGTTGCTGTAAATCAGGTTGGTGTAGGCCACTTGCCCATCGATATTGGCATGCATCTGCGCGGTACCGCCATTGTTGGCGCGCGGGACAGGGGTGTACACCACCATCACATCGATTTGCGGGCCGCTATCGGCTGCGACAACGGCGTCCGAAGCCGTCTGAAATGGCGGCTTGGGCAAAGGGGGTGCGTTTACCGGTATCGGTGGGCTGGAATGATCGGGGAGATTGAGGCGTTGCAGTTCACTGGCCACGTAGCCCGATTCGCCGGAGCCTTGAATGGTGTACTGCCTGGCGAGCGCCTTCACACTCATCGATACCACACCGTTGTTGTTCACCAGCACCACCGAACTGTGCGGTACGCCCGGCACGTGCCCGGTGTACGCCTGCCCACCGCTTGAGGTAGCCGCAACGTGGGTGATTTCCGCGAGCAGCGTGGCATCGTCAAAGAACGGAATCCGCATCAGTCGCGATGTGCCCTCGACAACGA
>JAJAYN010000362.1 GCA_026786225.1 Burkholderiales bacterium
CGATTTCGTGGTGGTGATGGTACCGTATTCACCCGCCACCCACCACCTCATCAAAGCCGACGATATCGCGTTGATGAAGCCCACCGCCATCCTCATCAATACAGCGCGCGGAGGTGTCGTCGATGATATGGCGCTAATCGCCGCACTCAAGGAAAACCGTATTGCTGGGGCTGGTATCGATGTGTTTGAGGGCGAGCCTGCTTTTAATGCCGAATTCCTGACATTGGACAACGTCGTGCTCACGCCGCATATCGGCAGCGCCACCCGCGCCACCCGCATGCGCATGGCCGAACTTGCTGCCGACAACATGAAGGCCGCACTGACAGGTAAAATCCCACCCAATCAGGTAAACGTTTAACTCACAGGGGAATCGAATGAACGTCGCATTTTTGGGTCTGGGTGTCATGGGCTATCCGATGGCGGGTCATCTGCAAGCCAAGGGCCATCGCGTCACCGTCTACAACCGCACCACGAGCAAGGCCGAAGCCTGGGCCAAGCAGCACGTCGGCGCGTTTGGCAAGACCGTTGAGGATGCCGTCATAGACGCCGAACTCGTTCTGATGTGTGTCGGCAACGACAAAGACCTCATTGAAGTGGGTGGGGCAGCATTGGCTGCGATGCAACCCGGCACCATTCTGGTTGACCACACGACCGCGTCTGCCGATGTCGCGCGGCAGCTTTATGAAGGGGCCAGGGGAAAAGGGATTCAGTTCATCGATGCACCGGTGTAGGGTGGCCAAGCGGGCGCGGAAAAAGGTCAGCTCACCGTCATGTGTGGCGGTGATCAGGTTGCATTTGATGCGGCCAAACCTGTCATGGATTGTTTTGCCAAGGCCACGACGCTGATGGGGCCTTCGGGCGCGGGGCAGCTCACGAAAATGGTGAACCAAATCTGCATTGCCGGGCTGGTGCAGGCGCTGTCGGAGGGCCTCGCATTTGCTGAAAAGGCCGGGCTGGATGGCAATCTGGTGCTGGACGTCATTTCCAAAGGTGCTGCGCAGTCGTGGCAGATGGAAAATCGCGGCAAAACCATGCTGAAACGCGAATTCAACTTTGGTTTTGCGGTTGACTGGATGCGCAAGGACCTGGGCATCTGCATGGAGGAGGCCGAGCGCAACGGCGCGAAATTGCCGTTGACGACCGCGATCGACCAGTTTTACGGGGAAGTGCAGGCTACCGGCGGCAATCGTTTCGACACGTCATCCTTGATTACGCGGCTGTAATCTTTGACAATGGTGACTGTTAAATTACAGGCATCAACATGATCAAGCTCTACTACTCGCCCGGCGCTTGCTCCCTGGCACCGCATATTGTTCTGGAAGAACTGGGAATCGCTTACGAGCCGGTATTGGTCTCGTTGAAGGACGGTGAACATAAAAAGGCGGACTACCTCAAGGTCAACCCGAAAGCCCGCGTCCCCGCGTTGAACGTCGATGGCAAGGTACTAACCGAGAATGTCGCCATTCTGACCTACCTCGGAGGCGGTTTTCCGGAGCGCGGACTGTGGCCAAAGGAGACATGGCGGCAGGCGGAAGCGTTGTCGCTATTGGCATGGCTCGCATCCAGTGTGCAGGTGGCTATTGCGGGCAACGTCCGGCCGGAACGTTATGCCAGTGATGCCACCGCCAAGGAAAACGTCAAGGTCACCTGCCGTGAAACCGTACTCGGGTATTACAACGAAATCGAAAAGCTGCTCACCGGCAAGACCTTCGCCATGGGCGGCCAATACACCGTCTGCGACCCCTATCTCTTGGTGTTTTATCGCTGGGGCTACCGGCTCGGCCTCGATATGAAAACCCAGTTTCCACATTGGACCAAGCATGCCGTACGTGTGGCTTCACGTCCGACCGTCAAGCGGGTGTTTGAAGACGAGGGTATTCAACTCGAAAGCTGAGTCCTGACAGAAGCGACGAAAAAATTTGCTGCCTGAAAAGCGGTCGCATACGTTTCGCCATCACCGGAAAATCACTGCACACCAACTTCCGGAGTGCAGCATGGATTTCAGAATTACCGGGCTCTCCCCCGAGCCGTTCAAACCTGTTTTTCAACTCGATGCCGCTGCGCTTTCGGCAATCGGCGCGCAACGCGTCTTTGCCGATGACGCCTTGCCCGGCTATCCATGCCGCGTTAGCCTGGCGCATGCACTGCCCGGCGAAGAGTTGATTTTGATGTCATACGAACACCAGACGGGGCACTCGCCATATCGGGCTACCGGGCCGGTTTTCGCGCGCAAATCGGCGCTGACTGCGTTCGATGCCGTCAACGCCGTGCCCGAACCGGTGCGCGTGCGCCTGTTGTCGGTGCTCGCTTACGATCACGACGACATGATCGTCGAGGCCGAGGGGGTTGAGGGCAATGAGATCGAAGCGTTGATAGATCGGTATTTCGAGCGTGTCGATGTTGCTTACCTGCATCTGCACTATGCGCGACGAGGTTGCTACGCATGCCGTGTGGATCGCGCATAAAATCGGCAAACTCCAGCATTGGCGAGCGTTTCGAGACATAAACGGCTGGAAACGCCCGCCAATGCTTGAGATTCAATGTTTGGCAAGCGGCAGGTCGTGGGTGCTTTCCCAATCCGCACGCGGGCGCGAAGGTATGCGCACGACGTGTACGCTGCAATGCGCATTGGCGGTCACGCTGGATGCAACCGAGCGCCACCACGCGAGCGCAGTCTCGCTGGGGGCCGGTGCGCCGAGCACGATCAGATCGACGTTGTTGCTTTTGGCGAAATCGAGCAGCGTTGCTGCCGGGTCGCCCGACTCAAGAACGTGCAGCGAGACGCGCTGCGCGGGCAGATGCAGCGGCTCTATCCAGTTGCGCAGGCGTACCCGGTGCACGAGTTGCAGGCCTGAAGCACTATCTGCCACGCCCCCCGATTCGTCGAGAGACGCCGAACGGATCGCCGATACGCAGATCAACCTGAATTCGAGATTGAGCGAGGCAAGCTGGCGCACGGTCCATTGAAGCGGGGCGTGTCGAGCGTCATCGGGGTGCGAAGTGTCCACGGCAACCATGATCACCGGCGACTGGCTCACCAGCACCTGCGGCTTTCTTTGCAATTGCCGCCGCTCATCGCGCGAGCGCCACCAGAGACCAAACTGTGTTGCGAAGCTGCTTCGCTGGGAACGCGTAGATCGCGGCGTGAGCAATACTTGTTGCGGATGGCGCAAGTCGAATGCCACGTGGGCGGCCGTTTGGTAGCGCGCATCGGGCTCGGGCTCCAGACATCGAAGGACGATTTCCTGCAGCCAGGTGGGCACATC
>JAJAYN010000363.1 GCA_026786225.1 Burkholderiales bacterium
GCGGAACTCGCCGCGGCAAAATCGGGTGTATTGCAGCAACGACTGCAAACGCGCGCGCAGGACGAAAGTCTCGCCAGCGGTTGGGGTACTTACCTCTATCTGGACAAGACATTCGTCTGGAGCAAGCAATTTGAAGACAAGATTGCCGCGCTCAAAGCCGACGAAGTACTTGCCGCCATGAAGAAACATATCGATCCTGCCAGGCTCACGATCATCAAGGTTGGCGATTTTGCGAAGGCTGCCAAAGCCGCCGCGAAATAGCCACAAGTCACATGGCATTTAACGAGTCCATCGCGGCAGCGCGTTGGGCGCGTTTTTTTGGGCCATCTTCGTGACCACGTCGCAACGACAATTGGCAAAAAGGGATTGATTTTGTTGGGTTTTTCTCGTATAATAGCGGGCTTGCTCGGGCCTTTGCGGGTTCCAGGCGGGACAAAAGTCGTAAAAATCCAAAAAACCCCTTGCTTCACCTCCGTGCGCATGGCGGGAAGCTTAACCGAGGACTTCGCGTCAATTTTTGACGTAAAGCCTTAATCCATAAGGAGAATTTAATGCGCCATTACGAGATCGTATTCATTGTTCATCCCGATCAGAGCGAGCAAGTGCCCGCCATGATCGATCGTTACAAGGCGACCATCGCCCAAGGCGGCGGATTAGTTCATCGCATCGAAGACTGGGGCCGTCGCCAAATGACCTACCCAATCCAGAAGCTGTTCAAAGCGCATTACGTGCTCATGAACATCGAAATCCCTCAGGCCACGCTCGACGAACTCGAACACGCGTTCAAGTTCAACGACGCCGTTCTCCGCCATCTCACCGTGCAAAAGCGCGCGGCTGAAACCGGCCCGTCACCGATGATGAAGGAAGAAAAATCCCGCTCGGTTGATGTGCGAGACGGTGTTAAAGAGGCCCCGCGGGATACCCGGGAAGCAGTGAGAGAAGTGGCAAAGGAAACCGCTTAAGCCTTCACGGGCTTGAAGCGAAAGTTGAAACGCAGAGTTGACCAAGAACCAGACCGTACTTGAAGGAAAAGTCGCATCGCGCGACACGCTCAGGGCAACACCGGGCGGCGTCGCGACGCTGAATCTGACACTGATCCACCAATCGACACAACGCGAAGGCCGTGCAGAAGTTGCTGTTGAAGTCGAAATGAACGCGGTAGCGTTTGGTGAGTTGGCCGAAGAGATGAACAGCGTAAAAGTGGGCGACAACATTTCCATCAAAGGTTTCCTGAGTCGCAAAAACCGTTTCAGTCCAATGCCGATATTGCACATAACCCAATTCAAATTTAGCTAGAGGTAGATCATGCCCCGTCCAGGCCCCCGCGGTAAGAAGTTCGACAAGAACAAAAAAGACACACGTAACCCCAATCGCGGCCTTTTCCGCCGCAAGAAATTCTGCCGCTTCACCGCAGAAAAAGTCGTTGAGATCGATTACAAAGACATCGGCATCCTGAAGGAATTCGTCAACGAAAACGGCAAGATCATTCCGGCACGTATCACCGGAACGAAGGCCAAATATCAGCGTCAACTGGATGTAGCGATCAAGCGCGCGCGTTTCCTCGCCTTGATTCATTACACCGACCTCCACTAAGCAGAGGCCAGGAGAAAAACATGCAAATCATTTTGATGGAAAAAGTTGTAAATCTGGGCGCTCTCGGTGACGTCGTGACGGTGAAGAACGGGTATGCCCGCAATTACCTGATCCCCGAAGGCAAAGCCAAACGTGCCACCGAAGCAGCCAAGAAAGAGTTCGAAGTAAAGCGTGCCGAACTCGAATCGAAAGCCGCCGAAATTCATGCCACCGCACAAGCGCGTGCCGAGAAGCTCGAAGGCTACATGGTGCAAGTCACACAGAAGGCCGGTGTTGATGGTCGTCTGTTCGGCTCCGTGACCAACAGCGACATCGCTGAAGCGCTGACCAAGCAAGGCTTTGAAATGAAAAAAGGCGAAGTCGTTATGCCAAATGGCCCGTTGAAAGCCATCGGCGATTTCCCGATCACGCTGAATCTGCACACCGACGTCAAGGCGCAGATCACCGTGTCGGTGTTGGGCGATCACACTTAAAGCGCGTTCGCTTTACCGGCATGCTATCGACAGATAGCTTGGCGGTTGAGAAACAAAAAACCGTTGCCTCGAAAGGGGTAACGGTTTTTTTATCCACAGCTTATACAAATTTATACCGGTTATTCACACGTTATTCACACCGTTTTATCCGTTGCGGTAGCATAAGTGCAGTGACAAAATCCACGATCAACTTTTACCCCCAAAAATACAAAGATCAATCCTGAATGGCTGCAAATCCCTCCGTTGTTTCGCGCTATTCGCAGGACGCCGGCGACCCGCAAATCTCGGCCCTGAAACTGCCCCCGCACTCGATCGAGGCGGAGCAGTCGGTACTCGGCGGATTGCTGCTCAACAATGAGGCCTGGGACCGCATCGGCGATATCGTCACCGACGAAGATTTCTATCGCGATGACCACCGCCGCATCTATCGGCACATCTCCAAGCTGATCGAAAACAACAAGCCAGCCGATGTGCTGACGGTAGCGGAATCGTTGCAACTGGGCGGCGAGTTGCAAGGTATCGGCGGCATCAGCTATCTGCAAAGTGTTTCGGAGGGCACACCGAGTGCCGCCAACATCCGCCTCTACGCCGAGATCGTGCGCGAGCGGGCGATCACCCGTCGTCTGGCGCGCGTCGGCGAGGAAATCGCCGATGCGGCGTATGTGCCGAATGGCCGTGAAGCCCGCCAGTTGCTTGACGAAGCCGAAAAGAAAATATTCGATATCGCCGAGATGGGCCGCAAACACGGCCAGGGATTCATGTCGATGTCCGGCCTGCTGGCCGACGTGATGACGCGCCTGGATGAACTCTCCAAGAATCCCTCGTCGGTCACCGGCAAAGCCACCGGCTTCGTCGATCTCGATGAAATGACCTCGGGCATGCAGGACGGTGACCTCATCATCCTCGCCGGTCGCCCGAGTATGGGCAAGACCGCGATGGCGCTCAATATCGCCGAACACGTCGCCCTGGGCCTCGGCCTGCCGGTGCTGATCTACTCGATGGAGATGGGCGGCACGCAGATCGCGGGCCGATTCCTGAGTTCGATTTCAAAGGTGGACCAGCAACGACTGCGTACCGGCCGCCTGGAGCCGCGCGATTGGGATCGCCTGAACGTCGGCTTTGCAAAGCTCAACGACGCACCCATTCATATCGATGAAACGCCGGCGCTCACCGCACTTGACCTGCGCGCACGCGCACGTCGCATGTGGCGCCAGTACATGGGTCTGGGCCTGATCGTGGTCGATTACCTGCAATTGATGTCGGCATCCACGTCCGGCGAAAACCGCGCGACCGAAATTTCCGAAATTTCGCGCTCACTCAAAGCGCTCGCCAAGGAATTGAAGGTGCCCATCGTTGCACTCTCGCAGTTGAACCGCTCACTCGAACAACGTCCCAATAAACGCCCCGTCATGTCCGACCTGCGCGAATCCGGCGCGATCGAGCAGGATGCCGACGTGATTCTCTTTATCTACCGCGACGAAGTCTACAAC
>JAJAYN010000364.1 GCA_026786225.1 Burkholderiales bacterium
AATTAAATTCGCGTCGCGTATCAAGGATGAATTCGCCAGAACGGTTGAGATTGAACCAGGCAATTTCGACGCACGCCGGGACCTCAACCAGTTTTATTTGCAGGCACCTGGCCTGGCCGGTGGCAGCGTACGAAAAGCCATCGAGAATAGCGAAGCACTCGGTAGGCTCAATGCGGCACAGGGACAGTTGCTGCGCGTCGAGATACATATTTATCAGAAAGAGTTCGACAAAGCCGAGGCGCTGCTAGCCACCGTAAAGCCCGCTGGCGACGAAACTTCAACGCGCATGCTGGCGCAGGGCTGGGTAAGTCTCGGCTTTGCCATGATCAATGAGAAGCAGGCTGCCAAGGCGCAGTCGCTGTTCGAGCGCCAACTCGCCAATGACATGAACAATGCGTCGCTGCATTTTGGCCTGGGACGCGCACAATTTGAAAATCAGGCGCTAGACGCGGCGATTGCCTCGATGGAACGCGCATTGAAAATCGACAGCAAAATCAGTGCACATTACCGTCTGGGAATCGCCTATCAAGCCAAGGGTGACAGGCCAAGAGCAATTGTCGCCTTCCAGCAATTTCTTACATACATGACTTCAGGGAAGGCAGCGGACGACGCCAAGCTGCGGTTGGAATCGCTGCGGTTGCCCGGCTGATGCCAGCCTTTCCGGCGATCGACCGGCAACCATCGGTGACACGCTAAGGGAGCAGCTTCCACGCCCGCAAGAGTTCCCGCAACGCTTCGGGCTTATTCGTTGGTGTGTTCTGTCCCGCCTGGTCTTTGGTGTTGGCACCGTGGCAAGAGGCGCACACGCGTACTTCTCCCGCTTGTGCGGTGATCCAGACACGCTCCCGTACGACGGGGTTGCCTGCAGCATCCGTGGTTTGCCATGCCAGCGCGCGCCGGGCGGGGACATAGGCCGCAGTCGATCCATCTGCTGCGATCTTCACGCTGCCTGCAGGACCACCCGGGTTGGCCGGATTTTTCCCTGCGGCGTCGTGCAAGGGTTGCGCGATCAAACGCCGCCCCGGTTTCCCGCTGTAACCACGAATTTGATCTGCCTGATAAATCTGAAAGTGTGAGATGTCATATACCTTGCCGTTGCCCGGAGCCACCGATTTAGCGCCGCCCGGTCCTGGTACCTGCAGGTTGAATGGCTGTTGCAAATCCGCGCGATCACGGGATGTCTGATTGCGCGTGACGATCAGCGCCAGATCATTGTTCCTGAGCCAAGTACGAAACGTGGCCTCATTGACCTGTTCTTCAGTGAATACTGCGCTTTCCGGGGCCTCCAGTGCGACGGCGGGGCGCATGGGACGATTTCTTGCCACGACTTCCACGGCTTCGATTTCCCAGAGCGGGCCGTTGAATGTAAGCAATTCATCCGGGCTCCACCAGGACACGGATTTGACGATACCGCCGGTCATCGACGCGCCGGGCAGGTAGAGTTGCGATGCATTGTCCAGTGTCAGCGGTTTGAGCAAAAATTCGGTAATCAAACTCGGTGTAGGCGATGTCGCCGGCGTGTGGCTTGCAATCAGGCTGCCAGACAAAAGTGGCAGTGGATTGCGATACCGTCCAGTGGGTGAAGAGGGTCCGCCCGTATTTATTGGTGGTGCGGTGACATTGCTCAATACCATGCTTTCGGCGGTCAGGCTTGGTGCACCGGTCAGCTTCACGATCTGGTCGGACGTGAACGACCCGAATTCACGCGCCGCGATGCCCAGATATGTGCCCGGGTTCGCGGCATCTTCACGCAGGTGGAACAGGCCGCCGTCGATGCGCACGGATTTTTTATTGGCGATATTGAGCGCGCTGTTGGTGGCGTATTTCAACGCGGGGTCGGCGGCAAATGATGGCGGAAGGTATTCATTGACCTGCAGTTCGTGTCTGCCCACGTGGTTGAGCGTTTCTTCGTCCGTGCCGTCTTCATTCATTTGCCACGGCGTGAAAAAATTTGAGGTGTAGCCATTCACCGGTCCGAACGCTGCATTGAAGCTATCAGCGCGCGTTTCCGGAAATGCTTCCGTACGAACGTTCAAGGCCGCCGCACTGACGCTTTCATCGGCGAAGTTAAAGGACGCATTGGGCGGGGCCGCCGGCATCGCGTTATCTGCATCGGCCTGCTGATCCCGCTGCAAGTGATCCCAGCGCGTAAAAATCACCCGACCGAAACTGTCGATGCTGGGAGAGAACGCCCCACTGGGTGCGTGATTGAGCAAGCGCAAGTCAGCCGTCGAGGGATTGAGGCTCCAGATGCCGGAGACGGTCGCTGTACTTTCATATTCATCCAATTGCGGGTACAGGTGGGCCTGACCGTTGCGTGGCCGGTCGGAGGTAAACAATATCCGGTCGTCAGTTCCGTAAAGCGGCGAGACGTTGTTGTAAATGGCTGGTTGATTGGGTACCTTGGTGACGCTCGCTGTCTGTCCCTTGCCCAGGCCAGTGACTTCGTACATTTGCCAGTAATACGTGGCCACCTGATAGCGCGCCGTCGGCGCACCCACCACCATGCTGAAAACCGCCTTGGTCCCACTCCAATGTACGGTCGGTTCGCGCACCGCGATCGCATTTGCACCTTGCATACCGTCCATCCCGAAACCGGCCTCCCTGGTGAGGCTGCGCATTGTTCCATCGGGATAACGAATCATCAAATCCCCGCCACGTATCGCAGCATCCATGCTGGCACGGTGATTGCCGAAGGTTGATGCGCGGCTCGCGAAGTCGTTCATGGTCGGGACCTGTGCCACGAACAAGATCGTATTCGGCATCGGCCCACCGATGCCGACACCCAGCACCGTTCCTGATCGCGCCTTTACGGCCGAGATGTCGCTCGAATTGATGGCACCAGTGGTATTGATGTCGAACTGGAAATTTGCCGCATTCGTGGTCTGACCGGATCGCGATTTCACCTGACTGATATCGCTGGCGCTTACCGACCGGGTGTTGTTTGCGTCGCCCACGAGAAAACCGAGCGACGCGGAAGGGTTTGACAGCGTTTGGCCGTTGACCGTCGGCACGGTAACGGTCACGCTTTTGTTATCGGCGAGAGTTGCGATCAATACCGCAACTTCGTTACCGGTTTGCGTGGTCGTCGCGGCAACCGTCACCGCCGTTTCATCGGTCACACTCACCATACCAACAGAAGTGACGGTCGCATTGAACTGGAAAACGATTTTGTGACCTGCACCGATGATGCGGGGCTCAACGCTGATCGGGCCGCCGATCGGGGCCGTGTTATCAATGACCAGGTCAAACACCCCTGCACTACTATGCGTCTTGCGCGATTTCACGCCAATCAGGGTCAGCGGCGCGGATGCGATGGGTGTGACACTCACGATAGCCGAGGCAGCGCTTGCACCTGATCTATTGTTGGCGGTCACGGCGCAATCATATGGCGTCCCGTTTGCCAGGCCTGCCACAGGCACCGGCGAGGTCGCACTGCTGCCCGTCAGTACACCCAGACCTGCACCGGGACTACAGCTAGCGGTATATGAGGTGATCGCGCTGCCACCACTTGCCGCCGGCCCCGTAAATGCGATGAAGGCCTGCGCGTTCCCAGCGAAAGCGCTACCAATTGTCGGCATACCTGCCGTCTGTGAAAAAGCGTTGCTGGCACCGGACAGGCAGATGAGCAAGCCCGCGCATTGGCGAAACAGGGAATTTCTAAACGATTGCATTGGATCAAACACCTTTTGGATGAATTGCCCCTGCCAGCAGCGCTACAGAGCGAGATCGGAAGTGGCAGAGCAGTTTCAGTGATGTACGGACTTTGTCGGCGCAATCCCAGGACAGGTTCATCCAATCCCTGCGTCAACCCAACGAGGCACGCGATGCGGCTATTTTTTTGACTGCTGCGGTACTTTACTACGGCTGATTGCATGCTCAATGTGAAAAACGGCATACCACCCCTGATCGCGGCATGGCTGGCCGGCCGAGGACAAGTCCATCGCTTGTCGCGTGCTAAAGTGCGGCGGTGAAAAATGGTGTCGAAAGTGGAATTTTGCACAACGCATGCACAACAAAAAATGATAGGTTTTCCATGTCATTGGTCATTACTGCGGGTCTCCGCATTGTATTTGCGCTCGTCGGATTGGCGACATTCTCTGTGCCGGTCGCTGCGCAAGATGCGAGCACCGTCAAGATCGGCAAAGAGACCAAGAAGACCATGGGCGTGGTACAGAGCCTGGAGAATGGCGATGTCGCCTGTTACCTCAACCTCAAAGACGAAAAGGGCAAGGAATTTACTGAGCTGGGCGATTTTGACATTTGCTTCCAGAAGCCGTCGATCATCGGCAAACGCGTGAGCCTGAAATATCGGCTGGAGAACGTTTTGGCCGACGAATGCCAGGGCAACCCCGAGTGCAAGAAAAGCAAGAAAGCAGCGTTGGTGGTCGCCGCGCGGATTGTGGATGGCAGGAGTGATGCCAAAGCGACCACATCGAGGGCCGCCAGCGCGTCGCATTAGGCAGGGTAATCGCCGCTTTGTAAGCCGCGGGAAGACGTTGCATTCGCGGGCAACGGCGGGACTGGTTGCGGTTAAGTAAGGCCCCGTTTTCCTTTGTGGTCTATGGTCTTTAGCGGTATCGGCGAAAGCCTCGCTTCTCGGCCCGGAATGGCTGGAGAAAGTTGGTGTCAACCGCAAAGATCAGGCATTCGATTTCCCGAATTGTGGCAGAAGTCGATGCCTCTGTTTGAAAGTGACGCCAAAGACTAGCGTTTGCGGGCCTCTCGGCACGAAAAGGCCTGGAAAGGCCCGCCAGTGCTAGTGTTTCAATTAAAATTGAACCATCGCCTGACTTGGCTGCAACGCGCTAGTGATAATGCGCGGGTGCCGCATCTGCCTCCTCCGGCAGTTCGGCGTGGACCATTTCCTTGTCGGCGTCGACGAATAGCGGCGCGCCGCAATCCTCGCAGAATTCAGGTGCAAACAGTTCAGGCAGCTTCAGGACTTCGCCAATTTTGCATTCTTTCAAAATGGCTTCGATTTCCTCGCGCGGTGTGCGTTGGCTTACTTCGGGGCTCTCGTCATCCTCGCGCCCGAACAAGGGCCACACGATGCCGTGCACGACTTCATCCTGCCCGCGCGACGTAAAGGCAATGCGGTACTCATCGACCATTTCGTCGCCGACGCCGGCGATGATGGCGCGCAGATGTCCCGGATTGGTCTTCAGTGTGTCTTCCAGAAAGCCGACCGCAGCGCGCAGTGCATAGGGCCGTACGCGACGATCGGATTCCCGACAATTGTGAAAGTAGGCATCCGGCAAACAGCATTCGAACGCGGTACCCGGCAGCAAGCGCGCCAGATTGGGCCGCCCCTGCGCCACCCAGCGTTCGAGGCAATCGGTACGCGTCTGTTTTTCCGACTTTTCCTGCCAGCGAAATAGCGGCGCGCCTTGGGTCACGGCAACAGCGGCCAGCAAAAAACGCGAATCCGCGAGCAGCGGTGCGGTTTCGGGGGCGTGTGAAAAATCGAATCGCGGGTGCGTTTGCTCGATCGCCGCGCCGCCAAGCTTAACGGTCATCTTGCGTACATTTGAAAAGTCGCGCGGCATTTGGTCGATGCTGTAGAGATAAGGGCTCATGGCAGCTCGCGCGTTGCGCGCCAGCACATGCGCCTGCAAATGCGTGATGATATCGTCGCTGATTGCCTGTGGCACCGGGCCCGACGGGATGGCATAGCGCGACCAGGCTACCATCGGCAGGGCGAGCAGCAAGACATCCCAGTTGGCACCGTTCACGGTGAGCGTTGCCGACTCCGCGGCCGCTTCGATCAGTTCGACCAGCACGTCGTGCGCGAGCGGGTTGCTCTTGAAAGTATGGTCGAGCGCGGAGTCCAGCGTCGGATCATTGCTGCCCTCAATTGCCTTGATGACCAGCGCAGAAATTTCGGCCTCCCAAACGCGGTCTTCCGCGCGACTGCCGGAAACGGCCAAGCCGGTAGAAAGCGTAATCAGGCGCTCGGCATCACGACCGAGTCGCAGTGGGGATTTATTGCGTACGCGTTTCATGGCGATTTCATTCCAATACGGGGAGGAGAATTATACCGCCGCCACCGCAATGCTGCTCCGCAGGCGCCTGGCCGCTGCGGCGGCTGTGTCAGTGTCGTGACCTCAGGCGGGCATTGCGTTGACCGGGCGCATACGCAATGGTCGCGGTTGTTTTCGCAATGCGCTCTCATGCCGCTCGCGTAACCAATCGCTGATGGCCGACGCGGTGGTGTTAATCATCCGTGAAATGGTCTCGCGACGCAGTTGACGGGCTTGTTGTAGCGATGTTCTATTTGGTGTGCTCATGTTCGTCTTTCGTATGAACGTCACAACGGAGGTTGCGACGCGGTGTACGGCCTGTCACGGCTTGCTGATACGGCTGACCGTTACGACCTGCACATCATATGATTGCGTTCCGCTGATACACAATCTGGCTAAAATGCACAACATTGCTGAATTAATTTCACAAATAGCGGAGCGTTTATGGATACACCGGGGGAAATGCGGGCGTTTGTGCGATCCGTGGAGCTGGGCGGTTTTTCGGCGGCCGCACGCGATCTGGATTTGACGCCATCGGCGCTCTCCAAGCTGGTGACGCGCCTGGAGGATCGCCTGGGTGTGAGGCTGATGAACCGCACCACCCGAAAGCTCGCCCTGACGGCCGAGGGGGAAGCCTATTTTTCCAGCGCAAAACGCATACTCGCGGACATTGTGGAAGCTGAGGACGAAGTCACGCGTTTCTCCAATAGCCCTAGAGGGTTGCTGCGCGTAAATACAGGCGTCGCGTTTGGCTTGCACCAACTGGCCCCGGCGCTGCCGCGCTTTCTTGAACGCTATCCGGAAATTGAACTCGACATCAACATCACCGATCGCGTCATCGACCTGATGGAAGAGGGCGCGGACATCGCCATCCGCAGCGGTGCGCTGCGCGACTCCTCGATGACCGCAAGGAAAATCTGCGACTTGCAACGCGTCATCTGTGCCTCGCCCGGTTACCTGAAGAAGCACGGGACGCCGCGCACACCGCAGGATTTATTGAATCACAACTGTATTTCGATCAGCGCCGCGCCGCAATTGCGTCGATGGCCATTCGCCACCAAAAATGGCATCGAATCCATCGAAGTCGAGGGCAACGTGAGTGCAAATAACGCCGAAACGTTACTGCAACTCGCGGCCAATGGCGTCGGTATCATCCGGCTGGCTGACATTATCGTCAGCGACGGCATTCGCGCGGGCTGGCTGATGCCCATCCTCACCGACGTGCACCAGCGTGAACCGCTGCCGATGTCGGCGGTCTATCTGCCTGGCAAACACAAGAGCCCAAGGGTCGCGGCATTTGTGAGCTTTCTGGTGGAAACATTCGCCTCCGCACCGTGGCGACGCGGGCTGGATGTGAGTGCGCCACCGGCGCCTGCGCGACGTCGCTGACAGAGATGGCGGAGATGGCACCGTCGGTGGGGCGGGTATAGTTGCAAAATTCCAAATGACAAACAATTGACACGAAAGGCATGAAATGGAAACAATAAACTGGCTGTTTCGCGGACGGTTCGCGAAACTGGCATACGCTTCTCTTGCGGCGTTCGCCCTCGGGGCCTGTAGCACGGTTGGACCGTACAACAGCACCGCAGATGGTGCCGACAGTGTGCTCATGCTAAAGGGGCATGATCCGGTGGCCTATTTCACGCTCGGCAAACATACGCCGGGTAAGGCCGATATCAAGGCCACCCACGAGGGCGCGACTTATCGCTTTTCGAGCGAGGAACACAAAGCCATGTTCACCGCCAGCCCGGCCAAGTATGTGCCGCAATACGGTGGCTTTTGTGCGAATGGCATCGTCTATGGCATTCCATGGGGCGGTGATCCGGACACCTGGAAGCTGATCGACGGCAAGCTCTATATTTTCGGCGGCGCGTCTTCGCGCAAATATTTTGTGATGGATGAAAAGCGCAACCTGCAGCTGGCAGATCAATACTGGCGCGACGAAATAAATGGCTCGAACGGATTTATCCAGCGCTACTATCGATTGGCAGCGCGCGTTCCCCATTACAAATCCGGCGAGCAACTAGAGGCCGAATGGCAGCAAACCCAGGCCGGAAAACAACCCAGCCGGTCGTAAAGGCCGGATCATCGTCAGCATCAGCGGCGATGACGGCCGCAAAGGTGCTGGCGACGCTTGTCGGCATGGGCAATGCCGGCGCAGCGGCTTTTGCCCAGCGGTTTTTCAAGACGGGCGTTGGGCAATATGGTGCTGGTGACGCGTTTCTCGGAATCAAGGTGCCGGAGTTGCGCGCATTCGTGCGCGACCTTAAGGGTGCCGGGATCGAAGTTGCCCTTCCGCTGTTGCGGTCAGGCTGGCATGAAGCGCGTGCCGCAGGCTTGATGTTGCTCGTAAGCGCGTATCAACGCGGCGACGAGAAAGTGCGCAAGCGCATTTTTGGGCTCTACATGAAAAGCACCAAATTTATCAATAACTGGGATCTCGTCGATTTGTCGGCCGAGCACATTGTCGGTGGCTGGCTGGCAGAAAAACCGGCGGCGCGTAAACAAGTGCTGACGAGACTGGCGAAATCAAAATCGTTATGGGAGCGCCGCATCGCGATCCTTGCGACGTTTCACTACATCAAGAAAGGCGACGTTGCCGAGACATTGCGCATCGCGACATTGCTGTTGAAAGACGAGGAAGACCTGATCCAGAAAGCCGTCGGCTGGATGTTGCGCGAAGTCGGCAAGCGCGTGAGCGAACGCGACGAAGAAGCCTTCCTGAAGCGCCACTACCGCGAGATGCCGCGCACCATGCTGCGCTATGCGATTGAACGTTTTGCCGAGCCCAAGCGGAAACGCTATTTGGCGGGGTTGATTTGAAGCTTGCGCTGTTTCCGTAACGTAGAGCGCCATTTGGCGAGGCGTTCCAAGCTATTTTGGTCCGGAAGGCGCGCCAGTGCTGGTGTTTCCCGGATTGGAAGGCGGGCCGCGCTCCCTGCTGTGGTTACATCGCCTCGCACGCAAACGCTTTGTCTAAAGATGTATTGGTGATCTTCGCACCTGCGTTTCGATGGCAGGCAGATCGGCAAAAAGCCGCTTTGCCGGTCCTGTACTGCAATGAGTACGCTTATAATTCTTTAATCCCACACTCGAAGATCGCCATGAAAACCAAACAAGTTCTCACCCTGGAAGACACGCAGAAAATCCTCGCCGGCGCCGAAGTGGAAGCGAGAAAGAACAACTGGGCGGTTTGCATCGCCGTCGTCGATGATGGTGGCCATTTGCTGGGATTCCTGCGCCTCGATGCATGTGCGCCTTCCAGTGTGGCGATTGCGCAAGGCAAGGCGCGCAGTGCGGCCATGCGGCGGCGTCCCACTAAAAGCGACGAAGACATGGTGAACAACGGTCGTGTGTCAGCCCTCTCCATGCCAGGCATTACTTTTCTTGAAGGCGGTGTTCCGATTGTCGTTGACGGCGAAACCATCGGTGCCGTTGGAGTGTCGGGCGTGAAGTCTTCAGACGACGCGCTTATCGCACAGGCAGGCATCAACGCTTTGCTCGGTTAGACATGCATTGTCCGAGTTGCAGCATCGCGATGGAAAGTGTCGCGCTCGCGTCACATGTCGGTACGACCGTCAATATCGATGTGTGCGGGCCATGTCATGTAATCTGGTTTGACCACATGGAGAGCACGTCGCTCTCTCCTGGTTCGGTGATCGAATTGTTCAAGCGCCTCTATGCGGCGCGTGGCAGTGGGCGAAACCTGCTGAAAATTATGGTCGCGTGTCCGCATTGTCAGTCTTCGCTCAAGAGCACGACGGACCTCGCCAAGGGTGGCCGCTTCTCCTACTCACGCTGCGCGAATGGCCACGGACGACTGATCAGCTTTTCGCAGTTCCTGCGGGAGAAAAATTTCCTCCGCAGCTTGCAGCCGCATGAAATTTCCGCATTGTCAGTAAAGGTGAAACAGATTCGCTGTTCCAGTTGCGGTGGGCCGATCAATCTTGAAGCCGACAAGGCATGCACCCATTGCGGTGCCGCCATTTCGGTTCTCGATGAGGCCGCCGTGGAGAAAGCGCTGTTGACGCTTCAAGCCCGGGAAGTACAGCGCACCACACCCGATCCGTCGCGCATGAACCAAGTACTGCTGGCGCCGGATGCCGCAGAGCGTCGCGCCCGCATTCATACAGGCATGCAACACAGCCCAACCGATTGGCTGAATGAACCCCGCCCAGCAGGCGCGCTCACAGACCTGGTCGAAGTGGGAATTGGCGCGGTGCTGGCGCTTTGGTTGAGTAACTGAAATGACGCGCCCAGACGTGCGGCGGGGAAAGTCGTGAATCTTGCCATTGTGACCGGTACAACCAGCGGCATTGGCGCTGCACTCCGCGATGCGCTGTCGGTGGACGCAAACTATCTCGTGGTCACCCTGTCACGCGCACCGGGCACAACGTCACCCGCCAACGTCGCCCTGGATGTAGCCGACCTGGCTGCGATGGAGCCCGCGTTCGATGAAGTATTGCGCCACATTGGCGGCGCGCATTTTGAGCACGCTGTTCTGATCAATAATGCCGGCGTGGTTTCGCCGGTTGGCGCTTTCGATGAAATCGGCGCACTCGATACCGGCCGTAACCTGATCGTAAACGTCGCGGCACCGATGGCGCTGACGCGACTTTTCGCGCTCGCTACGCGAAACATTGCCAGGCAACGGCTGGTCGTTAATATTTCCTCTGGCGCTGCCAAACGCGCAATTGCCGGCTGGTCTGCCTACTGTACGGCAAAGGCGGCGCTGGAGATGGCCACACGCGTGGCGGCACTGGAAGCGGCCGCTACCGATCCGACGCTCGCGATCTGCTCGCTGGCACCTGGCGTGGTGGATACGCCTATGCAGGGGTTTATTCGAAGCGTCGATGAAAAGCAATTTCCCGACGTGGCAAGATTTCGCACAATGAAAGCCGAAGGCGCATTGCGTGACGCGCATGATGTGGCCAGAGATATCGTTGCCCTGATCGCGGGCAGGAGACTCACCAATGGCGGTAATTTTGATATCAGGGAATTGACATAATGACGACAGCAGGCGAGGCAAAACCACGTAAACATACCAAGCTGTACTACTGCGACATCAACGTGTGTGAAGGTATTTGCTGCTCAGACGGCGCTTTCCTGCTCGACGAGGAAGTGCGGTTGATTCACAAGGTGGTCAAGAAGCACCCGGAACATTTTGCGATGTTGCCAAAGGATTACATCATCGCCGGGGAGTGGGAGGGCGAGACCGGTCCCCAGACCAATACGCGAAAGCATGTTTACCGCGACAAGCCTGAACATTTCAAGAATACACGCTGTGTTTTTACCGAAGCCGATGGCAAATGTTCCTTGCAAACACTCGCCGTGAAGCAGGGCGTGCACAAGTGGAAATACAAGCCCATGGGTTGCTGGCTGTTTCCGCTTTCATCTGATGAAGTCGGCTTGGTCCCGCCACCGCGCACGCGACGTGAAGACCCGAATAATCTCGGCAAACGCTACCCGGGATTTTCGACATCCACGCCCTGCGGGAAACACGCCGAGAAGGGCAAGGTATGGTGGATTGCCCTCAAGGAAGAAGTCACCGAATATCGCAAATAGCGCAATCGTGCGGAACTGAGTCATGCCCATGCGCGCTGACCTTTCATTGATCGACAGTCTTCGCCTGCGACTTGAGAAGGCCGAGGGTAATCTCAACCGGATGGTGGAGGCGTTTGACCATCTCGAATCCGGCGTGGTGCTCTACGGTGCGGATGACCGCATCGTCTTTTGCAATCGGCGCTTTCGCGAAATTTACTGTAAGGTCGCCGATATTCTGACGCCGGGAACACGCTACGCTGATGTCGCACGCGCCTTTTACCAACGCGGGTTCGAGCATCCCACCCTGCTTGATGAAGAAAATTATGTCCGTGCCCGCGTTGAAAAACACCTGGATCCGGATGAAGGCGACTATGAGTATCTGCTTGGTGACGACATCTGGCTGCTGGTATCGGATCGCAAGACCGCCGATGGCGGCGTGATCGGCTTTAGCCTCGACATTACCCGACGCAAACAAGCCGAAGAGAAGTTGGCGCGCAGTGAGCAGCGTCTCCAGAGTCTGCTCGAAATGTCCTCAGATTGGTATTGGGAGCAGGATGAGCAGTTCAAGTTCACGCATATTTCCGGTCGCATGCACCGCTCAACCGGTGTTGATCCTTCACAGCGCTACGGACGCACGCGCTGGGATATTCCCTACCTCGGCATTACGCGCGAACAGATGAATGAACATCGGCGTCGTGTGGAGGCACATGCGCCATTCCGTGATTTTGAGTACGCGTACACCAAACCTGATGGGGCGATTTTCTGGGGCAGCGTGTCGGGCGACCCGGTGTTTAATGCGTCGGGCGCGTTTTCTGGTTACCGGGGGGTAGGTAGCGACATCACCGAAAAGAAACACACTGAAGCGCGCATTCGCGAACTGGCCGAGTATGACTTCCTGACCGGTCTGCCAAACAGGATGCTGCTGTCCTCACGTTTTGATTTCGCCGTGCGACAGGCCAGCCGCCAAGGCAGTGGTGACGGCATGTCACTGTTGTTTATCGATCTGGACCGCTTCAAGAATATCAATGATTCGCTGGGCCACCATGCAGGCGACCAGATACTCGTGGAAACGGCCAACCGCCTGGCGAAAGCGGTGCGCTCTACCGATACCGTGTCCCGCCACGGTGGCGACGAGTTCATCGTATTGCTGCCAGGCGTATCGGAAGTGAAGGACCTCGCAACCATCACCGACGTTATCGTGGAGAGCCTGGCCAAGCCATGCTTTGTGGCCGGGCACGAACTTACCGTCACGCCGTCAATCGGTATCACCATCTGGCCCGACGATGGCGTCGATCTGGAAAACCTGGTCAAGAACGCCGATCTGGCGATGTACCACTCCAAGGCTGAAGGGCGCAACCAATCCAGTTTTTTCCGCCCTGAAATGAATGAGAAGGTTGTTGAGCGTCTGTCGATAGAGACCGCCTTGCGCCGCGCACTCCCGCGCGGTGAGCTCAGCCTTGTGTACCAGCCTATTTTTCACCTCCCGGAGCGGCGCATCATCGGCGTGGAGGCGTTGCTGCGTTGGAGCAGCGAAACGCTAGGCGCTGTCGCGCCGACAAGATTTATTCCCGTTGCCGAAGAAACCGGGCTGATCGTGGCCATCGGCGAATGGGTTGCCCAGGAGGCGATCAAACAGCTGCGTTTGTGGCGCGAGGCGGGGCTAGTCCATTTCCCGGTGACCATCAATGTATCAGC
>JAJAYN010000365.1 GCA_026786225.1 Burkholderiales bacterium
CCACCCTGTGTAAGAAGCCATTCACAGCCTGAGGCACCACCCGGCGCAACAGGCACAAAGCGCAGGTGCGCAAAATAATCCAGCATGGCGCGCTGCGGATCGCCCAGCTTGTACGAAGCGATGCAGGTGCGCGAATGCGGCAACTGCGCTGCGAGCGCAGCGGCCGTGGTGCGGTAGCTTTGCAAATGATTTACCGCCGGCAAGTAAAGCATGTTCGCCAGCATCCATATCAGCGTGATACCGGCTGCCCAATTGACGAAGGCGCGACGGTTGTTGCGATGGGCGCGGATCAGCGCATAGATCCAGACGAGGGTAAACACAAGTGCGAAACAGAATGCTATCCCGCCAAAGGAGAATTCGAATCCCGGGAACTGGCGAGAGGTAGCGCCGGCCGCTGCCTGCGGTAAGCCCGTTACTGCCGCTGCCCAATACAGCCAAATCGTGATTGCCAGCAAGCCAAAAAACAGCAGGCTAAACCAGTCCATGAAGCTTGCCAGGCTGCGCGGAAGTCGATCAAGTACGCAGGCTGCCGCCAGTACCAGCGGTAACAGCAATGCCGGCCCGATAGCATCGTTGGCCTCGCGCAACAATGAAAACCAGAAGAGCAACGCGACGAAACTGACCACCGGCAGGGCGAGTTCAAATCGCTCACGCAGCAACTTTCGATCTTTCCACCAAAGCAACACCGCAAATGGAAGCGCTGGCAGGCCGTACCAGGGCATGGTGCGAATCAGGTAAGTCGGATCGATGGACGCGCGGGTACTGGCGTCCAGAAAAGGCGCGCCCAGAATCGCGTCGGTCCAGAGCAACGGCGTGATTGTGCCCTGCAGCAACAGCATGCCTGGGAACAGCAGCATGAACGGCAGTGACACCAATATGGCCACACCGACGCCGCGTTGAAAGAGCCGATTTTTCCATTCGCCCAGTACCGCGACGAGTACCACGGCGATAAACGGCATTGCCAGCGCCGGGACTATTCCGACCGACATGGCGACGATGCCCGTACCCACCCCGGTCGTCACGCCGCCTTTTGCCGTCTCAGAACGGATGCGCGTCATGCCATAGAGGGCAACTGCCATGCCGGCAAGTCCGCCGAGTTCAGGATTGAGTTCATGTCCGCGCACAAATATGCCAAGTGAGCCGATAAGCAACACGACACTGATGCGACCGGCACGCTCGTCAAACAGGCGCTTTGCGGTTTTGTGTGTGTAAATCAGGGTAATCGCCATGAACAATCCGGATGCGAGCCTTGCGCCGTCGTGAAGCGGTACGATGGACGAGAAAATTTTTGCGGTAAGCGCCGCGACCCAGTAGAAAAGTGGCGGGTAATCGTGTTGCGGTATGCCGGCAACGGTTGGCATCAGCCAGTTCCCGTCCTGCAACATCGAGTAAATGATGCCGAAGGTAGTCGCTTCGGTCTTCCACGGGTCATGGCCGATCAGCCCCGGAAGTATCCAGGCGGCGCACAGGATGACGAACAGCGCGGTTTTGACCGGCGTCGACGTGCCATCAAAAATGATGGGCCGACGCATTGTGGCCGATAGAGAATTTGAAGCGCGACCGGGAATTTTCTCGTTTGCCGCGACGGATTGCGACTTCATGTTTCTGCCTTGGATTGCAGTTGGTAAATGCGCACGGGAGGGCCCCTCTCACTGCTGACAACAATGAGCCTGCCTGAAAACAAAATCAATGCATCCAGGAACAACGCCTTATCGCATTAGTCCGCGATTGGACGGAGTTTATCTCTAATGACTTGTGTCGCGGTCACGCGCATACCTCAACGAGCGGACCGGAAAGCAAAAAAGGCAGCGCAGGCTGCCTTTTTTGCGGAAGTCAAAAAACTACTTTTCTTTGCTGGCCGAAGCCTTCGCTTTTGCTTTTGGCGCTGGCACCGGTGCTACAACAGCCGGCTTTTCTGCCGAACGCGTATAACGCTGCTTGAATTTGTCGATGCGACCGGCTGTATCCATGATCTTGTGCTTGCCCGTGTAAAACGGGTGCGACTCGGAGGATACCTCGATGCGGATCATCGGATATTCCTTGCCATCTGTCCATTGCATCTTTTCCTTGCCCTTGGTCTCGACAGTCGAGCGGGTCAGGAATTTGAAATCGCAGGAGGAGTCAAAAAAAATGACTTCGTGGTATTCGGGATGGGTATTCGGTTTCATGCGGTTTGCCTTTCTTTCCGTAAAGGGTGGCCCGTGTGGCTACCTCTATGCAGACAAGTGTTTGAAGAACCAGCGATTATGCAGTAAATCGATGAAAAAGGCAAAAACGCTGCACCCCGGTAGTACAACGCTGTCCGATTGAAATTGTTGGTGACCGGCTAGGTGGCGCGCCCCCGGGACGCTTCACTCGCCCAGGTAGGCTTCGCGCACTTTGGGGTTTGCCAGCAGGGCCTTGGATTCCCCCGCCAACGTAATCAAGCCGCCGTCCATGACGTAGCCTCGCGTGCTGATTTCCAGCGCAAGCCGGGCATTTTGTTCGATCAACAAAATAGTGACGCCCGTCCCGGAAACCTCGCGCACCACCTCAAAAATCTTCTGCACCATGATCGGGGCCAGCCCCATCGATGGCTCATCCAGTAAAAGTAATTTGGGCTGTGCCATCAATGCGCGGCCGATTGCCAGCATCTGCTGTTCGCCGCCCGAAAGCGTACCGGCGGTTTGGTTGCGACGTTCTTTGAGTCGGGGGAACAATGTAAACATGCGTTCGATATCGACTGCAATTCCGGGCCTATCGTTGCGCGTATACGCGCCCATCTGCAAATTTTCTTCGATCGTGAGGATCGGGAATACGCCGCGTCCTTCGGGAACCAGACGCAGTCCCTTGCCGGCAATTTTGTAGGC
>JAJAYN010000366.1 GCA_026786225.1 Burkholderiales bacterium
GGCGCTACCGACTAATGGAGTGGTAGTTCAGTTGGTTAGAATACCGGCCTGTCACGCCGGGGGTCGCGGGTTCGAGTCCCGTCCACTCCAGATCAGGGGCGAACTTTCGAGTTCGCCCCTTTTTATATGTGCTTTATGTTTTGCGCTTTATCAGCTTGTCACGTTGTTCAACACCAGAGAGACTAAAAATTGAGCATGCTTGAGACCATCCGCACTGCCACCAAAACATGGGTAGCCAAAGTTATTCTTGCGCTCATCACCATTCCTTTTGCATTGTGGGGAGTTGAGTCCTACATCCGCACGCCGTCCGGTCAGGATACCGTGTCGACTGTCGAGAAAGAAAAGATAACAACACAAGAATTTCAGCAGGCAGTCCGCAATCAACTCGATCAGTTCCGCCAGCAATTTGGCGGCAGTATAGATGCATCCGTGATGGACAACCCGGAGATGCGCAAGTCCATTCTCGATCAGTTGATCGACCAAAGACTGGTGGTAGAGGCAACGAAGTCAAGCGGCCTGGTGGTGAGTGACGCCACGTTGCGTGAACGCATCAGTACAGAGCCAACTTTTCAGCAGGATGGCAAATTTGCCGCGACACGTTATGAGTTGTTCCTGAAGGCCCAGGGTCTGTCGGCCGTTGGGTTTGAGAGCAGAATGCGCCAAGATCTTGAGCGCCAGCGGTTTGTCGAGAGCATTTCATCGACCGCATTTACGTCAAATGCGAGTGTCAAACAGTACATGCGCGCGTCGGAGCAAAAACGTGAAATTGCGATCGTCAATATCGCACCTGAGCAATTCACCTCGCAAGTCAAGCTTACTGCCGATTCAGCCAAGGCATATTACGAGCAAAAAAAGGCGGACTACACCACACCCGAGCAAGTCCGCGCTGAATACATCGAACTCTCCGTGGATGCGCTGACGCCAACAATTCAGATTCCCGTTGAGGAAATCAAAGCTTATTACGACGCAAACAGTGGACGCTATATCCAGAAAGAGCAGCGCAAGGCCAGCCACATTCTCATCAATGTGACGCCAAAAGCAACGGAAGTGGAGAAAAAAGCGGCGAAGGACAAGGCCGACACGTTGTTTGCACAAGCAAGGAAGAACCCCAAGGACTTCGCGGAACTTGCAAAGAAAAATTCCCAGGACACAGGGTCAGCAGTCAATGGTGGAGACCTCGGATTGTTCGCGCGTGGCATGATGGTCAAGCCGTTTGAAGACGCCGCATTCGGCGCGAAGAAAGACGATTTGGTTGGGCCGGTACTTTCAGATTTCGGATATCACATCATTCGTGTTACCGATATTCAACCGGAAAAAGGCAAGAGCCTTGCGGAAGTAACGCCGGAAATTGAAGGCGAACTCAAAAAGCAGAGAGCGGCGCGTAAATTTGCGGAATTGGCCGAAAAATTTACCAATGCTGCGTACGAGCAGTCGAGCAGCCTCAAGGCCGCGTCTGATGCCGTTGGTGTGCCGACAAAGCAATCGGCATGGATGGCCAAAGGGCAGGGGATGGCACCACCGTTCGGTAATCAAAAACTGCAGACCGCACTTTTCTCGGATGACGTACAAAAAAATAAGCGCAATACCGAAGCTGTCGAAGTAGCGACTAACACGCTGGTGGTAGCGCGTCTGCTTGAATCGAAACCTGCAGTGGTGAAGCCGTTTGCGGAAGTTGAAGCAGGCATAATCGCCAGACTCACCCGTGAGGAAGCGAGCAAGCTTGCCTTGAAAAGCGGCGAAGCCAAATTAGCAGCGCTAAAGGACGGCAAGGCTGCGGATCTAACGTGGCCTCAATTGCTCTCAGTCAGCCGCGCTAGCCCCGGCGGTCTGGGACCAAACGTAATTGAGGCTGCGATGAAGGCAGATCCAAAGTCACTTCCGGCATATGTTGGCACTGAAAACCCCGGGGGCGGATTTGTACTGGTAAAGGTTGCCAAGGTAATCGATGCCCCGGTCGTTGACGAGGCCAAGCTGCAAACGACGCGGACCAGGATCGCGCAGGCACAGACACAACAGGAGATTCTTTCAACGCTCGCTCAAATTCGCGCCAAGTCTAAAGTGAGCATCGCCAGCGATGCGCTAACGAAGAAGCAGGAACAATAGACGACTGCTGCGGATATAGCCCGCAACGATCAACGGGCTAGCAGCTAAATTGGATATCAATCCTTCAGGCTGAAAACGTCTCGCGGATTTCGCAATTCGGCTATGTCTTCCAGCCGCACTTTTACAAGTTTCATGAAGTTCGGGTGCGACAGAATATAAAACTGCTTGTCGCGAATTGCGTCAAAAGTGATGTTGGCGACATCGACCGCTGTGAGTCTGCCTGAACTCACTGCCTTCGCCACCATATCTTGCGCTTTGATCATCGAATCGGTGGGCCGCTCCGCATTTTGCATCTCGGCAGGGCGTGAAACGTGTGACTTGGAGATTCCCGTCGGCGTGAAGCCGGGGCACAGCACCGACGCTGCGATACGCGGTTGCACCTTTGCCAGATCGTGGTACAGCGACTCAGAATGCGCCACGACGGCATGTTTACTAACGTTGTAAGTGCCCATCAAACCCGGCGCAATCAGCCCGGCTATTGATGAAACACTGACAATATGCCCTTCGTAGCCTGGATCATTCTTGGCCGCCGCCAGCATGAGTGGTGTAAACGTTCTTACGCCATGAATTACACCCCAGAGGTTCACGTTAAGAACCCATTCCCAATCCTTGACAGTGTTCTCCCAAATGAGACCACCTGAACCCACGCCTGCATTGTTGAACAAGCAATGTACAGGCCCAAATGAATTGGTGGCCAGCGTGGCCAGTGCTTCGATGTACTCGGCTTTTGATACATCGCCGGCCAGCGCAACAACCTCCGCACCCGCCGCCTTCAGTTCAGTTACCGCCTGCTGGAGCGGCGCTTCGCGAATGTCGCCAAGCACCAGTTTCATTTTTAGCGCCACCGCTTTATCGGCGAAGGCACGACCCAGACCGCTCGCACCACCAGTGATAACGGCAACTTTATTTTCGAATTCTTTCAATTGTCTTCCCTGGAAAAGTTATCAAACACTAACAAGGGCAAGCATTTCAGGCTATTTTCCACCCGAAAGCCTCATGAATGCTGGTTCTAACCTATTTTATGCGGGCATGCCGCTGGCGATGACATTGAATCCACAGTCCACGTAGGTAATTTCCCCAGTAACGGCACTGGCTAGGTCGCTCATAAGAAATGCGGCCACATTGCCAACTTCATCCTGTGTAACATTGCGCCGCAATGGCGCTTGCTCTTCAAAAAATTTCAACATCTTGCCAAAGCCACTGATGCCGGCTGCGGCAAGCGTCTTGATGGGGCCTGCCGATATCGCGTTTGCGCGTATGCCCCTGGGACCAAGGCTGGCGGCGAGATAACGTGTGACGGCTTCGAGGCTCGCCTTGGCGGCACCCATGGTGTTGTAATTCGGCACGACGCGCTCAGCGCCCAAATAAGAAAGTGTCAGGCAGGCAGCATTACGGCCTTGCATCATCGGCAGCGCCGCTTTGGCGAGCGCAGCATAGCTGTAGCTTGAAATATCGTGGGCGATTCGAAAGTTCTCGCGTGTCATACCATCAAGAAAGTCGCCGCCGATCGCCTCTCTGGGGGCGAAAGCTATCGCATGTACAAACCCGTCAAGGCCATCCCAGTGCTTGGCCAATTCCACAAACAGATTATCGATGTCTTCGTCTTTGGAGACATCACAGGGCAAGATGATTTTGCCGTCGAAATCCGGCGCCAGCTTTTCAACGCGTTCGCGTATACCTTCGCCCGCGTAGGTGAAGGCTAGTTCAGCACCTTCCCGCTTCATGGCTTTGGCAATACCGTAGGCGATCGAACGCTGCGAAAGCAGTCCGGTGATCAGAATTTTTTTGTTATCGAGAAAGCCCATAATTTAATTTACTCTTCATGCGCAAAGCGGCAAGTTTAGCCGATTCAAACGCTGCAAAGTCTGACAAAATGTGGCGCGCGAATTTAGAGTATCGTTCGTGTGTTTCTTCAACCCGGATTTTCCACGATGGCGCCGACAAAAGTCCGCCAATGCGCGTGCCGCGTAAATGGAAAATCCGGTTCAACAGTTTCTCCGAGGTGCTATGCGTTTCTATCGAATAGGTCAGTTACTGCTGGGGTCGTGTTTGGCGCTACCGCTGGCAGCAATGGGGCAGAGTGCAAACTCATCGTTGCAGGGCCCCGCAAACCCTGAAAAGGTCTTGCGTTACGCCTTCGAAGTCGCCGAAACGAGTTTCGATCCGCATAAGGTCAGCGACGTCTATTCGGGCATCGTCAACAAAGGTATGTTTGATGCGCCGCTGCGATACGACCACCTCGCGCGTCCAGCCAAGCTTGTTCCAAATGTGCTGGCTGGCATGCCGGAAATGTCCTCCGATTACAAAACGTTTGTACTACGCGTCAAGCCGGGCATTTACTTTGACAATCACGAGGTGTTTGGGGGCAAAAAACGCGAGTTGGTTGCGGAGGACTTCGTCTATTCGATGAAGCGCTTGCTGGACCCTAAATTAGCGGCACCGTCCCTGGCAGAATTGGAAGGCTACATTGTTGGCTCCGAGGAGTTCCTTGCACGCACGCGAAAGAGCGGCAAGATGGACTACGACGCCACGATCGAGGGACTTAAAGTCATTGATCGGTATACGTTTCAGGTAAAGTTGAACGAGCCAAAACCCAATTTTATCTATAACTTTGCGGATTGCCGCGTGACTTGTGCGCTCGCACGCGAAGTGGTCGAAA